>JAICPX010000548.1 GCA_025929635.1 Chitinophagaceae bacterium | reverse complement strand
GATACCAACAGTGATCTCATGATTACCCCATTTTTTTCTCCCATCGATAATAAATCCCCAGATATCAAGTTTTTCCACGCGGCTGTCGAAGCGGTCATAACGCTGATATTCTCTTTGCTGACGGCTTTCTTGAATGTTTTGATAATTTACGTTCACCCTCAGCTGATCCGGAAAGCCGGAAGATAAAACGTTGAATTCATAAGAACCCAGCCATCTTGTTTGTGGTCCATAGAACCACTCCGCATAACGAAGAGTTGTACCTATGCTGGCACCGAAATACCTTTTATCCTGAAGCCTGTCGTATCGCGGGACATCTGTAGAATTTGAATGTTGAAAATTCAGCCGGTGCGATATTCTTTCATTTTGCCTGAACAGGAATTTTTGCATGATATCCCACTGTTTATAACCAGAGTAACGTTGCACCCTGCTGTCGTTGTTTGCAACTACCTTGTCTACCCCTCCACCGATATCAATGAGTGAGTCTCTTCTGCCAAACCCGGGATATTTATCATGATAACGATTTCCCATTTTCATGTCGCCAAAATAACTATAGGTATAAGCCTGCAGCCAGGCAAATCTTTTGCCTCCAATGCTTGCATTGAAGTGAGTTGTCTTTTCGTTATTGGCAGAACTAAACCTTCCAAACAAAGACCCATCTATGCGAAGCTTTTTAACGGATGATAGCAACGGAGACTTCGTGATCAAATGAACTACCCCGCCAAGCGCATCACTTCCATAAAGAGTGGATGCCGGTCCATACAACACTTCGACCCTTTCAAGCATATTCTGATCTATGGTGATCACATTTTGCAAATGGCCAGCCCGGTAAATCGCATTGTTCATTCGTATACCATCCACCACCAACAAAACCCTGCTTGCCTCAAAGCCGCGAAGAACGGGGCTACTGCCGCCCTGCTGGCTTTTCTGAACAAATACATGTCCCGAATTTATCAACAGGTCCCCGGTATTCTGCGCATTTATGGTTGCTATCGTTCTTGCGGTTATAATATCTATTTTCTGTGTTACATTTCTTTTTCTTTCGGAAAATTTATTGGCTGAGAGAACAACCTCTTCCAATGTTTTTTCCGGAAGTGTATCCACCTGAGCATTAATATAGGAATATGCATACAGCATAGCTGTAAGCATGAGGATTCTTTTCATAAGCTATTATGATTGTGATGACTAAACGGATTTTCGGGTCAGGAAACTGAGCAAACCTGGGGTGGGGGCGTGAGCAGGTCCCGGAAAGGCCTTGCAAGAGCAGGAGTTAGGAATGTAATTGAATGAGATGATTTACTGATCAAACCTGCATATCCGGGGGCTTCATCATAAAAAATATTCTGAAGACAGATGAAAACACATGTCAACAATTGGTCTTCCTCATTATTTTTTTCTGTGGTGTTATTATATTTTTTTACCAGCATTGTTTCCTGCTCATCGTAGAGACCGGTGAAGGTATAAATGCCGTTTTCCAGCCTTTTAGAATGAATATCGAACATATGCTCATTGATCCATATTTCATGTTCGTCCATCCACACTACGTCTTTCTCATTGATCCTGATTGTATGCAGTAATGATGTTTCCAGTTTTTCTTTCATTTCATTACGAATGATCTGCCGGCCGCAAAGAAAAAATACCGTCGATAAGAATGGCAGGCTGCTTGTCAACAGCAAAAAAAAGGCAACTATTTTTAGTAATGTCCTTTTCATAAAGATTTACTTCGCCGCGGGAGGTGAAGTATTTGGTCTTTTCAAACTGTCTATAGGGTATTGCGCCTCCAATGTATCCATTATTGATTCTGCCCAATTCACCAGTTTTGTTTTTTCTTCCGGCTTCAGCCGTGCATCCCCATGTGTCCACGTATAGGAATCCAATGGCATTTCTCCTTCATTTACCAGTTCAACAACTTCCTCCATTTTATGATACTGGTAACGTAATCTTCGATTTGTATATTCTGAAAAATTCAATCCGTTTTTACCTTCGATTACATGATTGTTCATCCAAATGCCCACGGGCTGAATATTATAATACCATGGATACCGTGTATTGTTCGAATGACAATCATAGCAGGCTTTTTCGAGGATTGTGGTTACGTCAGCAGGGATAGAGAATCTTGTCGATATATGATACGGCTGAGCACTGGCCTGTACATTTTTTGCCGGGCGGAAAAATTGCAGAATGATAAACCCGACCAATAAAATCCAGCCAAGCGTTTTTAGGACTTTTCCCATGATAGCAGTTTGTGCTACTAAATTAATACTTCTCCTGTCATTTCTTTAGGAATTGGGAGGTGCATCATCGTAAGAATTGTGGGCGCAATGTCGCCCAACTTACCAGGTTTTATTTTTCCTTTCCATTCACCATCAATTATAAAAAATGGAACAGGATTCATGGTATGCGCTGTATTAGGTGAACCGTCTTCATTGATCATATAATCTGAATTACCATGGTCGGCGGTAAGAAAAATAGCATACCCATTTTCCAGGCCCGCCGATACCACTTTTCCCACACATTCATCGACTGTTTCAACTGCTTTGATCGCTGCCTCCCAAACACCGGTGTGCCCAACCATATCGGCATTGGCATAATTGAGACAAATAAAATCAGCTGTCTTGTTTTTTATTTCCGGCAGCAAAGCATCCGTTACTTCGTATGCGCTCATTTCGGGCTTAAGATCATAAGTGGCAACCTTTGGCGAAGCGATCATGATTCTTCTTTCACCAATAAAAGGCTTTTCTCTTCCGCCGCTGAAAAAGAATGTTACATGGGGATATTTCTCTGTTTCAGCGATACGTATTTGTTTGAGTCCATGCTCCTGTAAAATCTCCCCTAATGTGCTATTCAAATTATCTGTATCAAAAATGACATTGACATTATTGTATGTTTTATCGTATTCGGTCATCGTGGTATAGTGCAATGACAATTTTTTCATGTCGTGG
>JAICPX010000543.1 GCA_025929635.1 Chitinophagaceae bacterium | reverse complement strand
ACTGGCATCAGCCAATGCGTGTAAAATACTTTTTGATTTCAGATGATCGACTACTCTTTGCGCAGCATAACCGGGGATGATCCCTCCAAAATCGAATCTTATTCCTTGTTTCTTGAATGAAATAGTTCTTGTGAAGATATCATAACCGACATTGCTAAAGCCGGTCTGATCCTTTGCTTGCCTTATTTCTTTTTTAGAAGGAAAGCGTTTTTCTGCCTTTGCCTTTCTCCATAGCCGGGTTAATGCACCGATCGTGATATCAAAGGCTTTGCCGGCCCTTCTCCATGCTTGTTTTGACAGAGCGATCAATTCATATAGTTCATCAGAAACTTTTATTTCGTTCAAATTTGATTGTAATGACAATTTAGCAATCTCGCTTGTGGAGCTATAATCGCTGAAAATATCATTTAATGAGTCAACGATGGAAAAACATTCTTTGGAAAGCAGGATTGCTTCTAAAGAATCCGTATGGTAAAAAATAATACTGAAGGGTGCTCCCATTTTATTTTCGGTGAACTGAAATCTTTTCAGTTGAGCCGAAACCGAAACAGGAAAAAGAAGAAGAAAAAACAAGCGCCACATGAAATGAAATCTTACATTTAAGTTCTCAAGATAGAAGTTTATGGAACGTAGAAAATTTATCCGCAATAGTTTTTTATCCGGTGCTGCCGTTGTAACGGCAGGCCAATCGTTTGGCGACGGGACACAGCCCCCGGCGGTTGAAAAAAAATTTTCAACCGAAGCCAAACCATTTAATCTTGATTACGCCTTTCACGACGGTATGTTCAGGAATAATGGTGGTGCAGATTTTTTAGACCAGATCAAATGGGCCTATGACCAGGGATTCAGAAGCATTGAAGACAATGGTATGATGGCCAGACCGGTTGAACAGCAAAAAAAAGTCGGTGAATTATTGGCGAAGCTGAATATGAGAATGGGAGTGTTTGTCATTACTTCCGATAGCTGGCATTGGAAAACATCGTTGACCAGCGGTAAGCAGGAATGGATCGACAGGATGATAAAGGATTGCAAAGAAGCAGTTGAGGTAGCAAAGCGTGTGAACGCAAAATGGATGACCGTTGTTCCCGGTAATTATGAAAGAACGCTTTCAGGGGATATGCAAACAGCAAATGTGATCACCGCGTTAAGAAAAGGCGCAGAAATTCTGGAACCACATGGATTGGTGATGGTATTGGAAGCCTTGAGTGACAACCCCGATCTTTTTTTGCGGTACACACATCAATCTTATATGATCTGCAAGGCAGTGAATAGCCCGGCATGTAAATTTTTGTTTGACATGTATCACATGCAGCGCAATGAAGGGAATATCATTGCCAATATTGATAAGGTCTGGGATGAAACAGGCTATTTTCAAATTGGTGACAATCCCGGGAGAAAGGAACCGGGTACCGGTGAAATGAATTATAAGAATATCTTCAAACATATTTACAACAAAGGATTCAAAGGAATACTCGGCATGGAACATGGAAATGCCCGACCCGGTAAAGAAGGCGAATTGGATTTGATCAAAGCCTATAGAGAGGCAGATTCGTTTAAGTGAAATCGGCGTTTTTTTTTAGTTAGAAAAAATAAAATTTAATGTATCAATACCCACATACAATTGAAAATAAACTTGGCGAAAAGCTCTGCTTTCTGCGATTGATCAAAGAACCCGGCGGAGACAAGCTGGAAACAGAAGGTTTTGTAAAACCTGGTTGTGGCCCTGTTACACATGTACATTGGAAACAGGAGGAAAGCCTGACCGTCGTAAGTGGAAGAATGGCTACCCAAATTACGGGACAAGAGCCAGTCTGCTATGAGCCAGGTGAAACGGTAACTTTTAATCGTGGTACCTGGCATCGTTTCTGGAATGCTGGCGAGGATGAATTGCATATCAAAGGATGGATCAAACCGGCAAACAATGTTGAATATTTTCTTACAGAATTATATAGAGCTATTGATGCAGGAAAAGATAATCGTCCTGAACCTACTGCTGCTGCATTTTTGATAAAGAGGTATAGTTCCGAGTTTGGCGCTCATGGTATACCTGCATTTGTACAGAAAGTAATTATACCAGTACAGTTTTATGTTGACAAGTTAAGAGGAGCGCATAAGAGATTCAAGGAGGCGCCGGAGCCGTTGAAGTGATCTTGGATTTTAGATCTTAGTCCCTATAACTATCGGGAGCAGATTTAGGATTTTGTTGGACAATCAATTCTTCAAAAATCATAAATCCCGATCCAACATTGCCTAATGGCATTTGAAATAGTCAAATGGTTCTTTGCAATCATCACATTGGTATAAAGCCTTGCAGGCAGTGGAACCAAACTCGCTGATACGATGCGTATGATAAGAATTGCAATGAGGGCACTGAACAGCTTCAGCGGCAGCAAATAATTTCTGATCGCAGACCTGTTGCTTTGGATTTGGTGGTGCAATACCGTATTCTCTTAATTTCCTCTTACCTTCTTCACTCATCCATTCTGTTGTCCAGGCGGGGGAAAGTGCCTGTGTGACCTTTACTTTTTTAAATCCCAGGGTTACTAACTGAATTTTGATCATTGTTGTGATCATATCCATTGCTGGGCAGCCTGTATAGGTAGGAGTAATAATGATCTCGATTTCATCCTCGTTCATTTTTACATCTCTTACAATTCCCAGATCCAAAATAGAGAGCACCGGAACTTCAGGATCTTTTACTTCTTTTAAGATCTCCCATATTCTTTGTTCTTCTTCTTCAAAAAACACTTCATCTACTGGTATTCCATAAGGATATATGTGCTCTTCAGATACTCCTTGTGCAACCATTTTTGCAACCATATCATCATTGGCAACTATGTATGCATCTACCTTTTCACTTAACCACGCCTTATGTGGAGCATAATCTGTCATTATACATATTAATGGTATATTTATTTCATTTTTTAATTTCAATCTTGATACCATTTCAGTTGGAAATGGATGTGTTGTGATAATTACATCAGGTTTAAAGTCATCAATT
>JAICPX010000532.1 GCA_025929635.1 Chitinophagaceae bacterium | reverse complement strand
TTCTACCCTTGGTTCAAATAAACTCTATTTGAATCTTGGTGACATGAAATTCAAAGACATCACTCAACAAGCTGGTGTAAGTGCTTCCACCGGCATGAAAACCGGCGTGAACATGGTCGGTATTAACAATGATGGTTTCCTGGATATTGTCGTATGTAAATCGGGACCAACCGATCCGGCAGCAAGAACAAAACATGTATACATTAATAATGGCAACCTGACATTTACAGACAAGGCCAAAGAACTTGGCTTGAATGATGCGAGCTTTTCCACTCAATCTTATTTTTTTGATTATGATAAGGACGGTGATATGGATGTGTTCTTTGCCAACCAGCCAAAAGATTTCACCAATGCAATGCTGATACCGGCCAAAATTGTAAATGGCAAACAGGTTTATGCGGAAGATACCAGTACAGTTTATGTCACCGACCGGCTATTCAGGAATGACTCCCCCTCTGGAGGGGGTACGGGGGAGGTAAAGTTTAAAGATGTCACAAAACAAGCCGGCTTAATTGATCACGCATTTGGATTAAGCGCCCTTATTTATGATTTCAATAGCGATGGCTGGCCGGATATTTATGTTGCCAATGATTTTAACAAACCGGATTTTATTTATATCAATAACCGCAATGGAACATTCACTGATAAGCTTTCTGAATATTTCAATCATGTTCCGCTTTCATCAATGGGTTCTGACATAAACGACGTCAATAATGATGGGCTGGAAGATCTTTTTGTACTTGATATGGCCATCGAAGATCCTGTTCGTCAAAAACAATTATTTGTACAAAACCTGAATTACGATAAGTTCCAATTGCTGCTACGTTTTAATCTTTATTATCAGTACCCCAGGAATTGTTTGCAATTAAATAATGGCAAGGGAAGCTTTAGTGACATTGCCTATTATTCAGGTATGGCACAAACCGACTGGAGCTGGACACCACTGATCGCTGATTATGATAATGACGGGTGGAAAGATGTTTACGTTACAAATGGACTAAAAAGAGATATTACCGATTGGGATTATAAAAATTTCGTCCTTGATTCAATAAAAAACCTGATGGCCCGCGGTCAATCGGTGAGACTTGATGAATGGTTCAAGCTGATTCCGGAGGTCAGGATAAAAAACTATTTCTATCGCAACAACGGGTCTCTTCGTTTTGATAATTACTCTGATGCCTGGTGTGATCAATATCCTTCTTTTTCGAATGGAGCTGCTTATGCCGATCTTGACAATGATGGAGATCTTGATCTTGTGGTGAATAATATTGATGACTATGCATTTATTTACGAGAATAACAGTCGTGAACTGAATAAGTCTAACTTTTTACGTTTTCGTTTTTTGAAAAATAAGAATTCAAAAGAAGAAGTGTATGGCGCTGTTGTAAAACTATCTGGTCCAAAAAATAATTTCCAGCTGCAGCGGTATGACCCGCAACGTGGATACATGGGGACCATGGAGCATGTGCTGCATTTTGGTATTGGCAATGAACCGACGATCCCGATAGTTGAAATAACATTCCCTTCCGGTAAATCGGTTTTTTTAAAAGATGTAAAAGCTAACCAGGACATGGTCATTTATGAAAGCGATGCCGTTGATCTGGTTACTCCTTTGCAGGCAGATAACACCTTATTTGGAACAAACACAGGCAAGAATGTTTTCGGTTATACGCATCGTGAAAATGATTATATCGATTTTAAACGGGAACCACTTATTCCGTATAAGTGCAGCCGGAAAGGACCTTACTATGCAAAAGCGGATGTGAATGGCGATGGGAAGGAAGATATTTATATAGGTGGTGCCAATGGTTTTGAAGGAAAGCTGATGATGCAGCAAGCTGATGGTACATTCAAAGAAAAAGTGCAAGCTGCTTTTCTTGCAGACAAAAAATTTGAAGATGGTGGCGCTGTGTTTTTTGATGCAGATGGCGATAGCGATAATGATCTTTATGTCGCAAGTGGTGGTGCGCAGTTTGAAGCCGGCTCTCCACAATACCAGGACCGATTATATATTAATGATGGCAAAGGAAATTTTACAAGAAAGATAAATGCGTTGCCAAAAGAAGGCCATAATAATTCAATTGTTGTGGCATGTGATTATGATGAAGATGGTGACAACGATCTTTTTATTGGGGGTGCGGTAACGCCGGGTAAGTTTCCGCTTCATGATAAGAATCTGCTCTTACAAAATGACAAAGGGATCTTTAAAAACGTGACTGACCTGATCGCACCATTCCTTTCAAAAACAGTCATTGTCAATTATGCTGAATGGAGTGATGTAGATGGAGATAAGAAAAATGAATTGATCATCGCCGGGGAATGGATGCCGGTAATGATATTAAAATTTACAGGTGGAAAGTTTGAAGAAGCAAAATCAACCGTATCTATAAATAATAAACCGCTTTCTCTCGATCAATTGACCGGTTGGTGGAATGTTGTAAAAGCAGATGATATAGATAATGATGGTGATATGGATCTTGTTGTAGGCAACCGCGGATTGAATTCCAAAATAACTGCAGGCATTGATGAGCCCTGTACGGTTTATGCAAAAGATTTTGACGGAAACGGAAGCTATGACGCTGTCCTGGGTTATTATATCTGGGGTAAATGTTATCCGATGTACCATCGCGATCAGTTGATCGATCAAATGCCTTTCATGCGAAAAAAATTCATCCGGTACAGGCATTATGCCGGAAAAACTTTGGATGAGATCTTTACTGATGAACAAAAAAGGGGGATGGATATTTTTAAGACTTCATTTTTTGAATCGGGCGTACTGATAAATGAAGGGAAAAATAATTTTCGTTTTGAATCATTTCCGGAACATGCGCAATTTTCAACCATTAATGATCTTGTAGTCTCGGACTTTGATGAAGATGGGATAAAAGATATTCTTGTGGGTGGTAATTCTAATGACCCTGATGTTTCTACCGGGAATTATGATGCAAATGCGATCCTGCTATTGAAAGGAAATGGACAAGGGGGATTCAGTGCTGTGTCAAATCTTCAAACCGGCCTGGATATAAATGGTGAAGTGAGGAGGATAATTCATTTAGCGGATAAAAAGCAAATACTGCTTCTTAAGAACAATGCTCCCGCCCAGGTCCT
>JAICPX010000137.1 GCA_025929635.1 Chitinophagaceae bacterium | reverse complement strand
TGAGTTTTTTATTCATAAGATCAATTTACTTTCAAATTGAGATTTTTAGCCACGGTTTTTATTTCTTCAAGGCTAACTTTTTCGCCTTCGACACGTACGAAGAAACGCTTATTGGCAAACGATGTCAACTCATAGCGGTCATTTGATTTTGTGTATTTTTCAATGGCTTTGCCACCATTAAAGTCAATTGTTTTTTGATAGCCATTGTCATCTTCCTGCTGAAAATTCCATAAACCGAGGAAGCTCATGCTGTACCAGGCGGCACCCATTTCACCTGCGCAATCAATTATTTCAAGATCCAGCTCTTTGTCGCCTTCGCCTTTATAAGTTCCTTTTGCCACTGCATAGCCCATAGAAGAATTTGCATTGAAACTGGTCCGTGGCATTCCCAACAATTCATTTGGTATAAGGGCCTTTACCTGGTCAAGGGTTAACGGGGTCAACTTTTTTAACTCTTCGGCCTTGTCAGCACTTTCTTCCATCTTCTTTGCTGTTTCGCTGATGGATACTGAGGCTACCTTGTTTCCTTTTTCGTCCTTAACTGTGATCTTATCTTGAGGTCCTTTGCAAGCTATGGCCAGCACAGATGTGCTGAGCAGGAAGATCATTATGCGTTTCATAAGCGCTGGTTTTTGGTGTTTATGGAATTTGTTTCGACGAAAGTTAGGAGAATTACTATAATTGACCTTGATTTAAGTGAATTTTCTAATAGAACTTTAATTATTTACCTGCTAACATTATGAAATGCAATTTCGGCACAGTATTTTCGTTTCCTCCTTTGAACAACCACGATTCCAACCCTCCTTTGAATACCAGTTTTTAATCACCCTGTAAAATTTTTGAAACAAGTATGAAAAAACTGTTGTTTATCCTCCTGGCAGGATCTGTAATGGCGATGACCTTAAGCTCTTGTGCCACCATGAAAAGAGACTGTAATGGTGTGAGGCATACCAAGCTTAAAAACGGCATTTACTTATAAACTTATTTCATTGTTCATTTTTTTAATCCCATCTCGCCCCAGGCCAGACGGGATTTTTGTTTTAGTGGTAAAACACACTAAGCCCACGGTTTAGACGGTGGGCAGCGAAATTGTTTTAATCTCTTTTGTCAGTCAGGCACCTAACTTTGCGGCCAAAATTACTGAGATGAGGTTGAGACTATTATACTCCATCGTACTAATCGCTTTCCTGCATTCCTGCTCACCCAATAA
The DNA here is from genome assembly GCA_025929635.1 of Chitinophagaceae bacterium. Taxonomy (GTDB): domain Bacteria; phylum Bacteroidota; class Bacteroidia; order Chitinophagales; family Chitinophagaceae; genus VBAS01. Next base: position 8,652 of record JAICPX010000137.1, on the reverse strand, counting down.
TATCGAAGAAGATCAAAGTCTTGAAAAATACTTCACAGTGAATGGGGTGACCGGTTGTTTTGGTCTTTATAATAATTCCACGAATCGATTTACGCTCTATAATCAAAAGCGGTTTGCCGACACCAGCTTTTTACCTGCATCGACATTCAAAATTGTAAATTCTTTGATCGGTTTACAAACAGGAGTTATCACTAACGACAGCATGATAATAAAATGGGACAGTGTTAAAAGAAGTGTCGATGCATGGAATAAAGATCTTTCAATGTATGAAGCTTTCCGTGCTTCGGCTGTGCCATATTACCAGGAAGTGGCAAGAAGAATTGGGCAGGAAAGAATGGAGGGATGGCTTGATACGGTCAATTATGGCGCAGGTGCGAAAGACACTATGTTCCGGATAACAACAGCTATTGATACCTTTTGGTTGGACAATACACTAAAAATAACTGCGGATGAAGAATTATGGCTGATGAAATTGCTTTACTTCAACCAGCTTCCGTTTTTCAAGCCCTACCAGGAAACAGTAAAGAAAGCAATGCTTTTTGAGAATGAAACAACGTACAGGCTTTCATATAAAACAGGGTGGGGAAGAAATGAAAAAGGAAATCACCTGGCGTGGATCGTAGGCTGGATAGAAGAAAACAATCATCCCTACTTCTTTGCATTGAATTTCGAATCTGCTGATCCCAGCGCAGATATTCCCGGCATCAGGATGAAAATATTAAAAGGGATCCTGACGCAACTTGGTTTCTTTAAAGGGAAAATGTAACAATTGGTTTTAAAAATTATCAAATCTCAGCTGGCTTTCTTTGTTAGTTTTGCGGAATAGTTATGCAATTATATTGTGAGTCATTAACGGAATACAAAAGGCTGAAGACAAAAGAAGTAAAGATCGGCGATCTGCTGGTTGGTAATTATCATCCTATTCGTGTGCAAACAATGACGACAACGGATACGATGGATACCCTGGCGACAGTTGAGCAGTCCATCCGTTGTATTGAAGCGGGGGCTGAAATGGTGCGTATTACTGCTCCTTCAAAAAACGATGCTGAGAATTTATTGCATATAAAAAATGAGTTGCGAAAAAGAGGCTATCACACCCCGATTGTTGCCGACATTCATTTTACTCCTAATGCTGCAGAGATCGCCGCGCGGATTGTTGAGAAAGTGAGAGTGAATCCCGGTAATTATGTTGATAAGAAGAGATTTGAACTCATTGAATACAGTGATGCTGATTATGCGGATGAGATCCACCGGATCCGCGAACGATTTACTCCGCTTATAAAAATATGTAAGCAATACGGGACGGCAATGCGCATTGGTACCAACCATGGATCATTGAGTGATCGCATCATGAGTCGTTATGGTGATACACCAACAGGAATGGTGGAAAGTGCAATGGAATTTTTGCGGATCGCAAGAAATGAAAGCTATCATGACATTGTGTTGAGCATGAAAAGCAGTAACCCGCAGGTTATGGTGCAGGCTTACAGGTTGTTGGTAAAAACGATGTTTGACGAATTTGGCGAATGTTATCCTTTGCACCTGGGAGTAACTGAAGCAGGTGACGGTGAAGATGGAAGAATAAAAAGTGCAGTAGGTATTGGAACATTGCTGGAAGATGGATTAGGAGATACCATTCGTGTTTCTTTGACTGAAGACCCTGAGCTGGAAATCCCTGTTTGTAAGGATCTGGTGAAGAGATATGAGGTCAGACGTCAGACGTCAGACGTCAGATCTGAGACCTCCGACTTCAGACTTCAGTACGACCCATTCAGTTATCAACGCAGGGAAAGTTTTGAGGTTGGAAATATAGGAGCCAAACATGTGCCTGTTGTGATTGCAGACCTGAGTAAGATCGAGAAGATCACCCACCAGCATTTGCAAAGCGTGGGATATAGTTATGATGAAGCCACGGATAAATGGAACATCAGCGATGCGGCGGCAGATTATATTTTTACCGGGCATCAGCTGTTGGATTTTGCATTGCCAGGGACATTGAAAGTGATCGTATATCCGGAAACATGGACAAAAGCAACTGACAAAGCCAAATTTTTCCCGATTTACCAGGACAGTGGTTTTGCCGATACGCAAATAAAAAGTGACCAGTTGAATTTTGTAATGGTTGATTGCTTTAATGATGGAGCCGATTCATTTAGCTTTCTTGACAAGCTGGCAAATGATCCCACTGTAATTGTTTGTTTGAGCAGCACAAACAAAAATGCAATGCAATCGGTGAGAAGAATGTATGTGGAATTGATGAACAGGCGCATAAAAAACCCCGTGATAAATATCACCGATAGCAACTGGCAAACAACAGACGAGCATTTGATCCATTACGCAACTGAAACCGGCGCACTGTTACTGGATGGCCTGGGAGATGGAATTTGCCTGGGAATGACAAATGCAAGTTATAAGGCACAGGACACAAGGAACAAGGACGTCATTGCGAGCGGAGCGAAGCCACAAGGCACAAGTGTATCGGGAAGAAACTACGTAAGCAATTTGACCATTGAACAATTTATCAATAATACATCTTTTGGAATTCTCCAGGCGACGAGAACCAGGATCTCAAAAACAGAGTATATCAGTTGCCCAAGCTGTGGCCGTACTCTTTTTGACCTGCAGGAAACCACAGCAAAGATCCGGGCGAGGACCAATCATCTGAAGGGACTTAAGATCGCGATCATGGGTTGTATTGTAAATGGACCGGGTGAAATGGCTGATGCAGATTTTGGTTATGTCGGGAGCGGACCCGGTAAAATAACCTTATATAAGGGAAAAGAAATTGTGAAGCGAAACGTAAACAGTGACGTTGCTGTCGATGAGTTGATCAACCTACTTAAGGAAAATGAAGCCTGGATAGAACCGGGTTAGTCATCTTAGATTTTAGGCCCGATAACTATCTACCTGATTTAATGAACGGAAAGTACTGGATAATAATTTATCTCGTAGCTCTTGCTGCCGATCTGTTTGCTGTTTATTCCGGCAATGTACCGACCCGGTATGTTAGCAAACCGCTTCTAATGCCATTGCTTATCGGTTTTTTTATTTTCACTACGCAAGGTCTTTCTTCTCCTTTCAAAAAATGGATGATCCTGGCCCTTGCATTTTCATGGCTGGGCGATATTTTGCTGATGTTTGAATCTTTGAATTCAAATTATTTCATTCCTGGGCTTATTGCTTTTTTGATGGCCCATGTTTTCTATATTGTTTTATTTGATCAAATACGGGTTAAAGAAAAGTTCAAACAAAGTTTGCTTCCGCTTTTGCCGATTGCTGTTTATTATATTTTATTGATCAGCCTGCTTCAGCCAGGTCTTGGAGCCATGCAAAAACCAGTCAGTATTTATGGATTTGTCATCAGCATTATGTTGAGTTTTGCGGCAGATCTATGGAGGTTGAAGGATAGGATGGCAGCTTTCTTAATAATTTCCGGGGCATTACTTTTCATTACCTCAGATTCTTGACTGGCCATAAATAAATTCCATAAACAATTTGAGTATGCTGGCCTCGCAGTGATGTTCACCTATGGAATTGCTCAATTATTGATTACTCTTGGAGCTGCGAGACATATTAGTTCATCGTCAACCCATAAATTTGCATCTTAAATTGCCACGGAAACACGGAATGCACGGAAAAATGATGAACGATGTTACAAGTGTTGAATGGAGCGTCGCAAGTGAAGTTTAATCGCAGCGATGCAGCTGGTGACATAAATCATAAAAATTGAGGAGATTGCTTCGCCTCGCCTGAGGCGAGACCCGCAATTCGCCTCGCAAAGATTATGCAACAAACGGACTTTCTCGTTATCGGCTCAGGCATTGCAGGATTAACGTATGCATTGAAAGTAGCGGAACGATTTCCTCAAAAAAAAGTATTGGTGATCACGAAGGGCGCAGCCGATGAAACAAACACCAAATATGCGCAGGGCGGCATTGCCGTGGTGAATGACCTGGAGAATGACAGTTTTGAAAAACATATTGATGACACATTGATCGCAGGGGATGGGTTATGCAATGAAAAGGTTGTTGAGATCGTGGTAAAAGAAGGGCCTGAAAGAGTGAATGATATTATCGAATGGGGGGCAAGATTTGATAAAGAAGCCGATGGTGATTACAAACGGGGACGCGAAGGGGGCCATTCAGAATTCAGGATATTACATCACAAGGATATCACGGGCTGGGAAATGGAAAGGGCTCTGCTTGATGCAGTAAACAGGCAAAAAAATATTGAGTTCGTCAAGCATTGTTTTGTTATTGATATCATCACGCAGCATCATCTTGGTAACCTGGTGACCAAAGCAACACCGGATATAGAATGTTTCGGTGTATATGTTTTAAATCTCGAAACCAACCAGGTAGAAAAAATTTTATCAAAGATCACATTGATGGCGACCGGTGGCAATGGACAAGTGTACAGGACAACAACGAATCCATCAATTGCTACCGGCGATGGTGTCTCGATGGTATACCGGGCCAAGGGCAGAATTGAAAACATGGAATTCATACAATTTCATCCTACCGCATTGTATGAGCCGGGTGTGCGCGGCCAGGCATTTTTAATCACTGAAGCTGTTCGTGGTGACGGTGGTATTCTTCGTAATAAAGATGGTGAAGCGTTCATGGAAAAATATGATGAACGAAAAGACCTGGCATCGAGAGATATTGTGGCCAGGGCCATCGATAGTGAAATGAAGAGAACCGGTACCGAACATGTTTGGCTCGATTGCCGCCATTTTAAGAAAGAAAGTTTTGTCGAACATTTTCCAAACATCTATAAGAAATGTTTATCGATCGGTATCGATATTTCAAAACAAATGATACCTGTAGCGCCGGCTGCTCATTACAGCTGCGGTGGAATAAAAACGGATGAATGGGGCAGGAGCAGCATCAATAATCTCTATGCATGCGGTGAATGTGCATCAACCGGTTTGCATGGTGCCAATCGTTTAGCCAGTAACTCGCTGCTTGAAGGATTGGTTTTTGCTCATCGGTGTGCCATTGATGCGGCGGAAAAAGCAGATCAGATTTCTTTTCAATCTAATATTCCGGATTGGAATGCGGCAGGTACTTCTCAACCGCAGGAGATGATCCTGATCACGCAGAGCCTGAAAGAACTCCAGCTGGTGATGAGTGATTATGTCGGTATCGTCCGCAATGATATTCGTTTGCAACGGGCTTCACGTCGTCTTGATTTGCTTTGGGAAGAGACTGAACAACTTTATCAAACAAGTACGTTGTCACCGCAGTTGCTCGAGTTAAGAAATATGATCACGGTTGGTTACCTGATCGTAAAGGGCGCAAGTTTCCGGAAAGAAAGTCGCGGGCTTCATTTCAATACTGATTATCCCGGCAAGAGTGAACTGGTACAGAATATTGTGTTGTAAAGCCAACCTGATCCTCCCAAAGCGAGGACCGTGCATCCACGCAGTAGCCAGCTTTTCAGAAATTCATTAATGAAAAAATTTTCAACTTATAAGAGGCGGAGCCTCGTCCCGGGAGAGATTTAGAGAGGCCTATCTTTGCTGATCATGTACTATATTGTTTACGGAATTCTTTTTTTATTTTCTTTAGCACCCTTATCCATTCTTTACCTGTTCTCTGATCTTATCTATCTTATTTTGTACTATATCGTTGGCTATAGAAAAAAAATTGTGATGAGCAACTTGCTGCAGGCATTTCCGGAGAAAACAGACCAGGAAAGAAGGTCAATTGCAAAAAGATTCTATCGGAATTTTACGGACAATTTTATCGAGGTCATAAAACTTATGACCGCGTCCAGGGCCTTTGTTGAAAAACATTTCACCGGGGATTTTTCTATTCCAAATAAAGTATATGATGAAGGAAAAAGGTGCCAGCTGATGTTATCTCATAATTTCAATTGGGAAATGGCTTGCCTGGGAATACCATTGAATAGCAAACATCTTTTTCTTATTGTCTATATGCCAATTGGCAGCGAGGTGATAGATAAAATGTTTATGAAGATACGTACCAGGACGGGCGGGGCATTGGTACCGGCTACTAATATGCGAACGGGTATGCTACCTCACAGGAACCAGCTTTATATGTTAGGATTAGTAGCGGATCAGAATCCTGGTTACCCCAAGAATGCTTATTGGTTTGATTTTTTTGGGAAACCAACGCCATTTGTAAAAGGGGCAGAGAGTGGTGCCAGGAGAGGAAACACCCCGGTCCTTTTTTGCAAATTCATAAAATTGAAAAGAGGTTATTACAAGATCATTTTTGAAATGGGCGAGGAAAACCCGGCGACCACTCAGCCGGCTGAGATCTCTAAAAAATATATTGCTTATCTCACAAAGTTTATCCGCGAACATCCCGAGCTATGGCTTTGGAGTCATCGCAGGTGGAAATGGGATTGGAAGCCTGAATACGGCGAGATCATACAATAACAGAGCCCCCGCTAGAAAGCAGGGGCTGTTTTTCATCACTACACAAAACTACTCAGATTTTAGTCTTTTTCTTTTTTAACTGCAGGTAGTCCAGAAAGTAAATGACCTTAAGTGAAATATTATTATTCTGATCAGATTCCATTGTATTGCTGAAATTCCTGAAATAACTTTTTTCAATCACATCCTGGAAATCAAACACGGCATTTTTCCAGACAATATTCAGGAAACTGCCCGGGGCGAATTGCCACGTGTACACCATATCAACATTAAAGAAGTTCACATTCTGATTGACATTTTCAGCAAATGTTGTATTCTTTTCAAGTTTGCCATCTACAAGAAGCGTAAAGAACTCTTTATAATCGACCTTGCTCCAATAATGGCGGACCCTTGTGCTTAGTCCCATCATTGAATTGAAATTATATTTCAGATCAAGCGTATTTTCAATTGTATTCCTGTTGCGGCGTCCAAAAATTACATTACCCAAATTATCAATATCAGCAAAACCAGGATTATTTTTTTGAGGTTCAAGATTGATCCGGTGATTGATTGAAAACTTATCGCTAAATCGGAATCTTTGACCAAAGAATATTGAATAACGCTTACTCTTGAACATGCTTCTTGAGACAAACATTGCCTCTGTAGTCACCGCATATTTTTTTGCATAGTTTGACTCAAACCATGCTCCAACCGTGCGGCTTTGCCATCCCCTGAATACTCGATTCGCAATTCTGGGTTCATTGAAGTCATTGTACTCGGGTTCATAGCCGATAAAAGCACCGACAAACCATAGGTTTTTCAATTGACCGTTTGTATTTATATTAAACAGGGCTTGTCTATATCTCCGGATAGAATTGTCAGCTAATGTAATAGGGCTTTGCAGGCGCGAATAAAATGCATTTATATTCAAGCGGAAACTGTTATACCATGTTGTAGGCTTTACCCATGACCAACCCATCCAAAAAGAGTGATCAAGGAAATTATTAAAAGTAAAATAGCCAAGATCGTTGCTGTTGAATTTAGTATCGGTAAGGTTCTGGTTGAAATTAAATCTGAATTTGCCACTTGTTTTTCCGAAATACAGGTTGTGACTATACCCTGTTTGTGTTTTTCCATTTGGCAAATAGCCGATTTGATTACTAAATGCAGCCTTGCCGCCGACATTCCAGGTATTCTTTTTATCATTGAGATCAAACATTCCTGCTGTCACGTTTGCATCATAATCGGCTCCGCTTCTCCATACATTTGTATTGATAAAACTTAAACTGGAGTTGTTTTTCATTGACTGGTTCAGCACAATAATATTGTAATTGGTCAATGGGTTGGTCCCGATCTTTCTCTGGTTACCCTGGTTATCTTCGACTACTGCATATTGGGGATTAGTGATAGCATTAAAAAAGCCAAAACCTAATCCCTTCTGCAAACGGCCTGATACTTTGGTGGCATTAATTAGTTTTGACTCTGTTGGATTCTTTACAACATGTTCATCGGGATTCATGTAATTGCCGAGATCATAAAAATGAAGTGGTGTTCCGCCAACTCTTCTTGAATAAAAAAATCCTCCTTTTCCAAAAAGTTCTGTGCCTTCGGTAAAAAATGGTCTTCTTTCTTCATACCTGACTTCAAAAGGAGTAAGATTCAACACCTGGTTATCACTTTGCACCTGTCCGAAATCGGGGATCAATGTCATATCAAGTGTGACAGCCTGGCTGATGCCATATTTCACATCCATGCCGCCATTCACTGAAGATGTCCAGTTTTTTCCTCCCGGCGTATTCGAAGGATAATGATTTACATAAGTAGAAAAATAAGGAGAGAATTGAAGACGCAAAGGCGGTTTGATATTAGAAATACCGGTCCAGAAACCTTCCTGGGTAAGGAAGCCGTTTACGTTTGGATCAATTGGGTTCCATGTGAATTGTTCTTCTGTTTTTCTCCGGCGTCTTGTAATATTCAATCCCCAGGTTTGTACATCTTGTTTACCAAAGCGAATGGCGGAATAAGGAATGAACATTTCAAAGCTCCAGCCATCTTCATGGATCACGGCGCCGCTTTTCCATACGGCATTCCATGAAAAATCTTCCGAATTTGAGTTAGGAGCAGGTGGCGACATTTTCGAATCCCACTGTTCATTCAATGGCGTAACGAAATATTCAAATCCATTCAGCTTGTCATTATACGTATCGAAAATGATCCCGACATAATCATTGGTGCCAAATCCATCCCGACCTACCAGTTCTCTTGCG
>JAICPX010000576.1 GCA_025929635.1 Chitinophagaceae bacterium | reverse complement strand
TGAGGATATATGTAATGTACGTTATTAATCTTACATGAACAGATATAGTTTACTTGCTGTTGGACTACTGACCACCTACTGAAACTCGATCCTGTATGAATAAACCAACTATAATGCTTTTTTCATCAAGCATTCCTTTCATTACATGTAATTGTGTTGAAATGGGCAATATTACTTATTTACCTTGCTTTTGAAAAAATGACGTTATGACAAAGCTATTTTCAATAACATTTTATGTTCTAAGCAGTGGGTTGCTGCTCTCGCTCATTGCAGCCCGTGATGCAGGTTACCTTCGGCCACATGCAACATCTGATATAATCAGGATTAAAGTTGGAGAAAATCCGGGCAGTGTCGAGATCGCCGATTTTAATCATGATAAGTTTCCGGACATTGCCGTGGCATCTGAATCAGATAGCACTGTTACCATTCTTTTAGGCAATGGGAAGGGTAGTTTCAAAGACGCACAACGATCTCCATTTTTTGTTGGTCCACAACCGAATGATATTTCAATTCGCGATTTTAATAGGGACGGAAATGAAGATCTTGCCATTGCGAATCATGAAAAAAAATATTTGACCGTGTTGCTGGGAAGTGGAACAGGCAACTTTAATAATGCACCGGGTTCACCTTTCGCAACTGCAGGCATTCCACATGTGCATGGGATTGCGGCAGGAGATTTTAATCAGGATGGGAAATGGGATCTCGCCACAGATAGCTGGGGCAATGATAATGTGGAGATTCTTTTTGGCGGCAGTCAAGCCCTGTTTAATTCCTCCACCGTATTTTTTAAAGTTGGAAAACGACCTTACCAGCGGCTGCGTGCGGCGGACCTGAATGCTGACGGCCATGATGATATCGTTACTACAAATACCGAAGGCAATAACGTGACGATCCTTTTATCCAATGGGAAACAAAACTTTCACGAAGTTGCCGGCTCACCTTTTCCGTGTGGGGACAATCCTTTTGGAATTGCCATCGGTGATATCAATGCAGATGGCAAACCTGATCTGGCAATCATCAACTCGCCCGGCAGTATGGGGGCAGGAAAAGGTAAGAATGGTTTAACAGTTTTGTTGAATGATGGCAAAGGAATCTTTACAACAATGAGAGGCTCTCCTTATGATGCGGGAAAGATTCCCAATCGAATTGCCATTGGCGATGTCAATGGCGATGGCGTAAACGATATCGTGACGTCAGATAGTGACAGTAATAATATCTACGTTTTTTTGATGACTAAGGCTGGAATTGTATTATCAGCGTCCGTCATTACGGTCGGCAATCATGCAAAAGGTATCGCGATCGCTGACCTGGATGGAAATGGCAAAGCCGATATTGTTGTTAGCAATAATATGGATGATGATATAGCTGTAATTCTAAGCAAGTAGCGACTTAGTCTTAGCATTCGTCGGTATTGAAGGTTATTATGAAGAAATTGTAAATAGTAACATACCGATCATTCAGCCGTTACGAAACAGGCCATGCGGGAAAGAATTTTATATTGCGGATCCAGATGGTTATATCATTGCTTTTTTGAAAGAAGCCTAAAAGTTTAGCATGAACCAGGTTATGAGCGATGTGATGGATTAACGGGCCCTATGCTGATGATCAACGGTTTTGCGGCGGCTGGATCATTGATGATTGCGGCAAGTTTTTCAGGTTGCATTAACTGGTCAGGTGTCCAGGGTTCAGTTTGTATTTTATTGAATGACGTTACGGGCAACAGGACTGTCATCAATACGCCAAAAAAGTAGATTGGTCTTTTCATTTATTAAGCTTTTGTTGAATTTAATCATATCTGTTCAGGAAATTGCACAACGGTTTGGTCCTGCTTCTAAATCAACAGGGTTTATATCACTAAAATCGCCTTTGATATTTTTTTCTACAATTGTCAGGTAATTAGCCGGCGTTGGCGGAATATATTGGAGTATGGTATTGACAAATTCTTCCTCTTTCAACTGCAGCATTGCAACATTCTTTTTGATGTTACTGATTATTGTTTGAATGGGAATGTTATCAAATTCTACCGGCTGACTGGTATGGGCAGGCAAAACAATTATATTTTCATCCAATGCCAGCAACTTCTGTAAAGATTGGTAAAGCATTTTTGATTTCTGCATTGCTGTATCAGTGTTTGCCTGTAAATCTGGTCTGCCAATTCCGTCTATAAAAAGTATATCACCGGTAAGCAATACTTTATCGTCAACCAGGTAGCTTGTGCTTTCTGAGGTATGACCGGATGTTTGAATTGCTTTGATACAGATATTGCCGATATGAAAAGTAGTTGAGCCGGTTATCGGGACAGAATCAAAGTTCACTTTGTTCGGTGCAGGGAGATGTAAGCTCAGCTTATTCTTCTCTGCCAATTGTTTTGACCTTGAAAGATGGTTAGCGTGAATATGCGTTTCTATTACGTAATTCAGCGTAAGTTTTTCTTTTACTAAAAATTCCTCGTAGGTTTCTATCGGGAGCGAAGCATCAACTATCAGTGCTTCCCTGTTTGATATCACTAAATATGAAAGGCAGCCTTTACCAGTCCTTCTGAATTGTATTACTTCAAAACCGGGGAATGATAATCTCGCTGTGTTCCATGACAGGCTCCATCCTTTCATACCTCCCATCAATGAGTAGGCCTCAAAACCTTGTTCGTTTAGTTGTTCTGCTGCTATCAGACTCGTTTTGCCCCCCTGCGCAAATGGTTACTCTTGGAACTGT
>JAICPX010000354.1 GCA_025929635.1 Chitinophagaceae bacterium | reverse complement strand
TTTTCGAAAAAGGAAATGCCGGTTTGGGATGCCTTCAATTTTTTGAACCAGCTCGTTGATGATTCCGACCCGGATACGGATCTTGACCAGTTCCAGCATTTGTTGCAAACCTCTGAAGCGATCAGGAGAGATGGGCACCCTGACTGGATGGTGCTGGTTGGATTGATGCATGATATGGGTAAGGTGCTTTGTTTGTTTGGCGAACCACAGTGGGCTGTTGTTGGCGATACATTCCCGGTGGGCTGTTCGTATTCAGACAAAATAGTATACCCTGAATTTTTTAAATATAACCCTGATTACAGCGACGAAAGGTATAATTCAAAATATGGCGTATATACAGATGGTTGTGGACTAAGAAATGTTCATATGTCATGGGGACATGATGAGTATGTGTACCAGATGATGAAAGATTATTTACCTGAGTCCGGCTTGTATATGCTGCGCTATCATTCATTTTATTCATGGCACCGCGAGGGAGCATATGAATATTTGTTAGATGATCATGATCGTGAAATGCTGAAATGGGTGAAATTGTTTAATCCCTATGATCTCTACTCAAAAAATCCCGAGCCACCTGATTGGAAAAAGCTAAAGTCTTATTATGAGGACCTGGTTGCCAAATATCTGCCTTCAACTCTTAAGTTTTAGCAACTAAGAACGAGAACTGCTTGTATAATTATCGAATATCACAAACTCAAAATCAACTGCTATGCGAAAAAATAACCAACGATCAAATTTCTTTGGTGTGTTGCCTGTGCTCCTGACTTTTTTCTTTTCACTGCTAATGCTGGTGGCCCAGGCACAACAACGACAAATCAACGGAACGGTAAAAGATGAAAAAGGAAACCCCGTTCCTTCAGTTTCGGTCACCGTCAAGGGAAGTAAAGCTTCTGCTGTCACCGCTATAGATGGTTCCTTTGCGATTTCCGCAAAGGAGGGCGATGTGCTTGTGTTCAGCTCTGTTTCATTTGAAACAGCTGAAGTACAAGTTACATCTGCCGATGCTTATCCCGTTGTTTTAAATGCCACATCCGTTGTGCTGACGGATGTAGTGGTGGTAGGATATGGCACACAGAATAAAAAAGATGTGACGGGTGCCGTGAAATCACTGAAAAGTGCGGCATTTAACAAAGGAATTATCAATTCACCGCAACAATTATTACAGGGAAAAGTTTCGGGAGTCAATGTCGTATCTGTAAGTGGCGAACCAGGTGTTGCACTTGGTATCACGATTCGCGGACCAGGCGGCGTACGTACGAGTAACACACCGTTGTTTGTGGTTGACGGAATTCCACTTGACAATAATGTAACTGGTCGCGGAGATCCTTTGAATTTTTTGAATCCGCAGGATATCGAATCCATAGATGTGTTAAAGGACGCATCCGCAACGGCTATTTATGGTTCACGCGGAGCGAATGGGGTTGTTATTATCACAACTAAAAAAGGAAAGGCTGGTGCATCTCAATTAAGCTTTTCAACAAGCCTGGGCATATCCAAGATAGCAGGAAAATATGAAGTATTCACCGCAGACGAATTCCGCCGAGAAGTTCCAAAGACTGGAGGAACTATTGATGATAAAGGCGCTTCAACAGATTGGCAGGATGAAGTTTTCAGAACGGCATATACGCAGAATTATAATCTCACATTGAGTGGCGGGGCAGACAGGCTTACTTATTTCGCTTCATTCGGAATGCAAAAACAACAAGGGATCATGAAGGCAAATGATCTTGACAGGTATACAGGAAGATTCAACGCCACACAAAGATTTTGGGATGACAGGTTATCGATAGATGTTACACTTGGCGTGACTACAACAAAAAATGACCGCCCGTTTATTTCAACAATACTTGGCCAGTCGATCAGCAACAACCCTACGTATGCTGCACGTGATGCCAGCGGAAACCCGGTGTTTGTGGCCGGCATTAATAACCCGTTATTCTCTCTTGACGGCGAAAGAGAATTCAATACGATCAATCGTGTACTTGGCAGCATCTCGAGTTCTTTAAGGATCATAAATGGATTGGTGTATAAATTCAACTTTGGAATCGATAATGCCAATGGTACCAATGATATTCAAACAAGGCCAAGCGTTACACCATTCCGCGAAGGACGATTGGAAACTTTTTACAATTATAATCGCAGCAGGTTGGTTGAAAATTATGTTACATACAGTAAGGTAAAAGGGTCTCACAACGTATCTGCGTTAGCGGGCCATTCTTATCAACGCATTTTTGTACAGGGAAGAAATAACAGCGTGAACAGGTTCCCTGTTGGCCCTGTTGAGCCACAATATAATCCGGGGCTTGGCCAGGTACTTGACCTTGCAACAAACAGACCGGGCGGTTATGCATTTATCAATGAGCTGCAATCATTTTTTGGCCGGGTCACTTACCAGTATAATAGTAAATACCTCGCTACAATCAATTTCCGCGCAGATGGTTCGTCTAAATTCGGGGATAATAATAAATATGGACACTTTCCTTCTTTCTCACTGGGATGGAGAATCTCAGAAGAGGATTTTATGCAGAACTCAGCATTTTCAAATCTGAAATTGAGAGCTGGATGGGGTATTACGGGTAACCAGGAAATTCCTGAAAAGCAAACCCAGGCACTATTTACCTCTTCTACAGCAGGCAATTTGAGCTATCCTTTGGCAAACGGCCCTTACCCTGCGGGCACTATCTATGCAAGGCTTGCAAATCCTGATCTTCAATGGGAGACATCAAAACAGATCGACGTGGGACTGGACTTTGCGCTGTTGAAGGGTGCTTTATCAGGCACAGTGGATTTTTTTAGAAAGGTGACAAACGATATTTTGTTGCAGGTGCCACCAGCTGATCCGATTCAGCCGGCAACTACATTATGGACAAATGTTGAAGATATGACGATCACGAACCAGGGCGTTGAACTGGAACTGGACTATAAGCGTAATGGAAAAAATTTTGGATATAATATTGGCGGCAACATTACATACATGAAAAATAAAGTGGAAAATTCACCGTATACAGTTATTGCTTCGGGTAATGCTTCTGGCCCGGCAGGACTCACTTCTGCTACGCTTAATGGATACATCAATGGTGAGCCTATCGGATCTTTTTACTTAAATCAATGGCTTGGTATTGGCTCAAATGGTCTGAGCACTTACTTTGACAAAGACAAGAATGGCGCCACTTATACCGATAATGACAGGATAGTTGCAGGTACAGCATTGCCAAAACTTATTTATAGCATTTATGGTGGGGTAACTATTAAAGACTTTGATTTCAATGTCAATATGAATGGAGTTTCAGGAAACAAGATCTACGACCTTACAGCTAATGCCTCTTTTACTAAAGTAAACCTGTCAAGGAGTAACAATACGACTGCAGAAGCGATCGCTGAACCAAATGAATCGGTTAGCAATTCCGCGCCGGTAAGCACCCGTTATCTAAAAAATGGCGCTTACCTGAGAATGAATAACATGACACTTGGTTATAATTTCAATCCATCAAAACTTGGCATTGGCAAGTGGGTTTCAAGTTTGCGTGTATTTGCAACGGGTCAAAACCTTTTTGTGATAACAGATTACAATGGTTACGACCCTGAAGTAAATGCCGACAGAAATATTGCTGGTATTACTTCTTATGGTATCGATTACCTGAGTTATCCTAAAGCAAAGTCATTCATTTTTGGATTGAACCTTTCATTTTAAAAATTACTAATCATGATAAAGAAAATATTTTGCCTTCTGTTGATCATCGCAGGCATCTCCATAATTCATAGCTGCACAAAGTTAAAAGAGCAGGTGCTTGATGAGTCTTCCGTTACCGGTCTAACCGAGCAGCAGATTGCAGAGGGAAACATTGCTCCGGTGTATGCGCTTCTCCCTGCCTTGTATCAACACACCAACCTGTTTTCGTTACAGGAGATATCTACCGATGAAGCAATTCTGCCGTACAGGGGTGGTACTGACTGGGGTGACAATGGTATTTATTTGTCTTTGCACAGGCACGAGACGTTAAGCTCTGATCCTAATGTAAACAATACATGGAACCAGATCGTACAAAGCATATCAAGAAGTGTAACTGCCATCAATGCGCTGGCTACAAACAATTATGTAAACGCTAAAATCTTTTTGGCTGAAGCAAGAGCCATGCGTGCTTTTTATAACATGTTGGCGCTTGACCTTTATGGCATTTCTTTTAAAAAGGAGGATCCGGGTGCAACATCAGAGATATTGCGTGGTGATGACGCAATAAATTATATCAAATCAGAATTACTGGCCGTAGAACCTACACTTGACAATACAACCGGGCCCGGGAGAATGACCAAAGCTGGTGTATGGGGCTTATTAGCAAGATTGCATTTAAATGCCGCTGTTTGGGGTGACAGGTATGCTACCAATTTCTCATTTAAGGCAGAAGACATGGACAAGGTGATCGAATACACTGATAAGATCATTTCTTCGAATCAGTTTCAATTGGCGGCAGAATATTTTTCAATTTTTGATAATAATAATCATAATAACAAAGAACTCATATTTGCAGTCGATCAGCGTCCTGATCTGAATGGTCACAATCGTATGGCCTATTTCTCACTATCAGGGGATCAGTTTCCTTTACCAGCCGTTCCTAACGCAAACGGAACCGACGGTCCTGCGATCACACCTGATTTTTACCAATCATGGGTGAGTGCCTATTCACCGGTCGATCCTGCAACAGCAGACCCAAGGTTTTTTAAGAAGAACCTGATCATCCCCGCTGACTCCTGCATTCTTGGTACTGATTTCAAGATTGATCGGGGAATATTGAGAGGGCAACAATATGGTTTGATCGGTGGAAGGAATATTCCCTTCACAACTTGTGGTGCGGGAAGATACAAGATCAGCAAGTTGCATAATGTAACGCGCGGCAAACCAAATCTGCCGGTTAATTTTACAGAGTTTATTGATTATACCGTAGCCGGAAGTGACTATAACACGGGTTATCGTGTAGAGAAATACGAATTCAGCAGCGCTACTACCGATGGAAGAAATCGCGGCGAACATGATATTGTTATTCTTCGTCTTGCCGATGTTTACCTGATGCGGGCAGAAGCAAAACTCAGAAAAAACAATGATGCGGCCGGGGCACTTGCCGATGTAAATTTTGTAAGAGCCTCACGTACGGCAAGAGGAGCACCCCCGGCGTTATTGACCATGTC
>JAICPX010000144.1 GCA_025929635.1 Chitinophagaceae bacterium | reverse complement strand
TGCTCCATTTTTGGTTGCAAACAGCCAGCCAATAAAACCAAATTTGCCTTCAATAACTTTTATCACCTCACCTTTCGTATTCTTCTTCATAATTTTTGATGTCGTAAATCTTTCCACCCAATAAATGTTGCCTGCTGAATCCCTTACAAAGCTGTAGTTGGTCAAGAAACCCTCAGTCGGTTCTATTTCTTTTACCAACTCACCGCTGTTCTTCAAACACCAGGCATAATGGCCCCAGGTATCTTTCAACCCGCCATTGTACCATAGATGTTCGCCGTACAGGTTGTCCTGTTCATCAATAAATAATTCATGCGTATGTACCCCTTTTACAACAATAGTTTTGTTCCCGTCAGGAGCGATCTTCCAAACCCGCTTAAGATCAGTGTAAAAAATATTTCCTTTACTATCTTTTACAATGCCAATTCCGGGATGTGCCAGGGGATAATACGAAAGCAGTAACAAGACATTAGAGATCAGAAATCGTTTCATGGCTACACTTTATTTCGTTGGATAACCAGGGATATTTTTTCCGAGATAAATATTTCTTTCGGCTTTCAGCATCTCACCAGAGTCTCTCACTTTTATTATCCCGGTGCCGCCGCGATTGCGGCAGTTTTTTCTTTCTTTTTCTGTCAGTAATGGATCGTCATCAAAAACATATTCGTCGATCCAATATTCATTTTTGCCCGGTTCTTTCACAGTAACATGAATATGTTCCGGCGCTTCCCGCCCGGGATATGCACCTGGTCTTAATGTGTAAAACGTATATTCTCCATTTGTGTTTGTCTTCATCCATCCACGAATATAGCCATGTCGTTTGCCCCATCCTTTTTCATCGCCTTTTGTAGGATAAACCCCGGATTGGTTAGTATGATAAACATAGATGATAACATTTGGGGCGGGTTTGCCATCGTTACCATAAACGATTCCACTAACCGTAAGTTTTCTTCCGTTGTCATTCCAGTCGGGCAGCCAGGTGACATTTTTTAATGAGTCAAATGGCAATACCGATTCGTGAATGGCCTCACACCCTTCACAATCACCGCCCACATGTATATCATCCTGTGCCTGCTTTTTAGTGGCATTTTGCGTACAACCGGTATTTGATATAAAAATGATCGCCAAAACAATTATCGCTTTCATAAAAATTCATTTTCAACATAAATTTCGTTCAGGAGCTGGCGACCACAAAATCCTTTACATATCCTGTAAATGGTACTTGATGAACTGCATGAATACTTTTCGTCATGCGGAGCGTGCAAATGATGTAATCGTCTTTACCGCCTGGAAATCGTAATTTTAATTTTGTGAAATGCAAAACGCAGGATTCTTTATAAGATACAAATTACACCACCTCCTCTTCTGGTTATTGGTGTTTGGGACATGGTTCCTGCTTCGTTACGAAGGGTATTCAAGCCCTGCACTTGCCTTTAAGATCACATTGATCAAAGTGGT
Organism: Chitinophagaceae bacterium; assembly: GCA_025929635.1. Lineage (GTDB taxonomy): Bacteria > Bacteroidota > Bacteroidia > Chitinophagales > Chitinophagaceae > VBAS01. The sequence continues at coordinate 8,154 of JAICPX010000144.1, read as the reverse complement.
AGACCTTGCATTGATGGTTTATCTTACAAACTATGTCCTTATACCATTCTTGTTGTATAAAAAGAGATATGTGTTGTTTGTCATGATTTTTATTGTTATGGTATTGACCAGCAGTGTTACCAAGATGTATATAATCGGCCAGGTAGCAAATGATCCGGCGTCGTTTTCTTTGCAGGAAAACTTAAAGGCAAGGATCTATGATAATGTGATCCCGCATTTTTTCCTGGTGATCGCAGGCGCTGCCGCGAAATTCATGTTTGATCAGTTGCGGTTGCAAAAAAAGATCGCCGACCTTGCGAAAGAAAAAGCCGAGGCGGAATTGAACTTTTTAAAATCCCAGATCAATCCGCATTTTTTGTTTAATTCCCTGAACTCGGTGTATTTTTTGATCGACAAGAATAATCCCGATGCCAGGCAGGCTTTGCATAAATTTTCAGACATGCTTCGTTATCAGCTTTACGAGGCAGATGGCGAAAAGATCCCAATCGAAAAGGAAATAGATTATTTACAGGACTATGTTCATTTACAGCAATTGCGAAAAGATGAGAACTATAAAGTTCAGTTCAATTGCTCTCCTGAAGTAAGAAATTTTTCAATTGAGCCGTTGTTGCTTATACCATTTGTAGAGAATGCATTTAAGCATATTTCTCATAAAGCTGATGGAAATAATTATGTAACGCTTGACATGTCGAGAAGTAACGGGTATTTTGAATTTGCGGTTGAGAATTCCCGTGAAAAAGGTGTGTATACCACAGAACAACATGGAGGTATCGGGATGAACAATGTGAAAAGAAGACTGGAACTGCTTTATCCGGGTACTCACCAGCTAAGCATCAATGACGAGGCCAATACTTTTAAAATAAATTTGAAACTAAAAATTTAGAATTATGTTGACAGGAATATTTCTTAGGAAAAAAGGCAAGACAAAAACATTTGCCACGTTGCTGATACTTTCGGCATTGTTGTTAATTGCCGGCATTTTAATGTTAGTAAAATGATCAATTGTATTATAATAGACGATGAGCCGCTGGCAAGAAAAGGGCTGAGGGAGTACATCTCTGATGTGGATTTTCTTCAGTTGGCCGGTGAGTACGACAATCCATTGCGGGCAACAGAGGCCATCGGTGGGGGAGATGTACAATTATTGTTTCTCGATATTCAAATGCCAAAGATCACCGGGCTTGAATTTATAAAGAGCTTGCAAAGACCTATCCCCGTGATCTTTACCACCGCATTCCCCCAATACGCTTTAGATGGATTTGAATTAAATGCATTGGATTACCTGGTAAAACCGATCTCTTTTGACCGGTTCTTAAAAGCAGCGTTAAAGGCCAAAGAATATTATGAAGTGAGACAAAAGAACGAATCAGGACAGGTTAGTGCTGAAACCAATGACCATTTTTTCATAAAGGCTGATAATAAGCTCGTAAAAATCGCCTTCAATGATATTTTATTTATTGAAGCGTTACAGAATTATGTCGTAGTCCACACCCAGGATAAAAAATTTATTACCTATCTCACGTTCAAATCAGTAGAGGAGTATTTGCCGGCTGCACAGTTTATGAAGGTGCATAAATCCTTTATCGTTTCTGCTTCAAAGATCGACAGCATCGAAGGGAACGATATTCGCATCGGCCAGCATCATATCCCTATCAGCAGGAACCTGAAAGATGAAGTGATGGAAAAACTTTTGAGAGGAAAGTTTCTTAAAAGATAAGGTGTGCAAATCTAAAATTTAATACCCGTGGGAATTTTGGTAACTTATTGCTACTAAAACCGACGGATATGAAAAAGCAAATCGTTTCCCATGTAGCCATCTATATACTTTCTGCCGTTATGATCTTCTTTGGGATCTATCATTTCAAAAACCCAAAGGCAATGATGGAGTATGTTCCTGCCGATTTACCGAACCCGATCTTGTGGGTAAAAATTGTCGGGGCGGCCTTTATACTTGCTGCGGTTTCCTTCGTTCTTAATAAGTACGTGAGGCTCACGGCATACCTGCTTGCAGTAATGTTGCTGATCTTTGCCTTTGTTGTTCACCTGGAAATTTATATGAACGCATCGGGTGAAACACGAAGAGATGCCCTGATCGATATTTTACAGGACACAGCGATCGCAGCATTTGCATTGCATATCGCGGGAAGTGCCGATAGCCATGGTATAAAATTTTAGCATTAAATATTTTTTGTATTTTAACAATAACAGCTCTTTTGCAAGGGTTATAATCTGTATTTTTACGACCGCTCATACTTATGAAACTATTATCATTTTTGTTTTGCTTGCTTCCATTTGTGGTAAGTGCCCAGGATTCCTGCATTTTAAAGGATGAGAAGGACAAGCTTAACCAGGACCCCCGGCTAACAACAGGGTTCATATCCCTCGGGGCGGGCAATGATAAATTCCTGCTTTCCATTACGGCTGATAAAAAAGAAGTAGATTATTTTTTTGCGCTCGATAATTCGGCAATGTGCTTCAATGATTATTCAAGAGTGAGTGTAACATACGACACAAAGCAAAAAGGAAGTTTTAAGAATGGTGGCACCACGAATTGCAAAGGATATTTTCATTTCATTTTCCCTAACCAGGAGAACCTGAATGGAAATCTTACTAACCTTTCACAGAAAAAAATTGCAAGCATACAATTCACCGACACCGGCAACAATAAAAAGATAATTACGGTTCGTCCCGACGACCAGGAAACGATCAGGAAACTTACTGCCTGTATAATTGATCAGTTAGATGAATTGAGAGTAGATACCTGGAAACCGAAGCAGTAATTAGGACTGACAGGTCGACTCACTTTCCCACTGCGTCCGGAACTCACAAATTTATTAACATCGCCCGGGAATTGTTTTCAGAGCTTCCCGCAAACACTCAAGGATTTTCCATTTCTTACCATTATTCGATTTCTGAATAGAATTGGTGATAAATTTGCGGAACGTAAACAACAATAATGCGAATACATTTAATCCTGTTAACGATGACTTTTTTGACCGCTTGCCATGATGAGAAAAATAAGAATGAAGATGCTGCTGCTGATAAAGCATCAAAATTCATCATGGGAACTTTTGGACATGACCTTGACTTCTTGAAGCAATATCATAAGGACATGGTCGTGCTCGGCGACGGGTCTTCACAGGTTATTGTGGTACCTGCTTACCAGGGAAGAGTGATGACCAGTACGGCAGAGGGGGATAAGGGGCAAAGCTTCGGGTGGATCAATCATGAATTGATCGCTTCACAACGACCTGCTGAGCATATGCATGCAGTTGGTGGCGAAGAGCGTTTATGGCTCGGACCCGAAGGAGGTCAGTTCTCCATTTATTTTAAAAAAGGAGCGGACTTCAAATTTGAAAATTGGTATGTGCCAAAGGAAATAGATACCGAACCGTTTGAGTTGGTTTCCTCAACAAGGGATAATGCTGTTTTTAAAAAGAAAATGCATCTTGAAAATTATTCAGGTCACCAGTTCGATCTTACTGTGGACAGGACCATCCGGTTTCTTGACAGGAATGCAATAAACAACGCCCTGGGTTTGATAATACCAACAGACATAGGGACAGTGGGCTTCGAGTCTCATAACGGTATTACGAATGACGGTACAACTCAATGGAATAAAGAAACAGGAATGCTTTCGATCTGGATATTGAGCATGTTGAATGCTTCTGATCAAACTACCGTTGCTATACCCTACAAACACGGCGATTCGGCGCAACTTGGTAAAATAGTAACCGATGACTATTTTGGAAAAGTTCCTGTCGAGAGGATAAAAATTGAAAAGGGCTTGATCCTTTTCAAAGCTGATGGAAATCACAGGAGCAAAATCGGTATTTCGCCAAAAAGGGCTTTGCCTGTTGCGGCAAGCTATGATGCCATCAATAACGTACTGACAATTGCACAATTCAGCTTGCCGAAAGATTCGACGGGTTATGTGAATTCGCTATGGAAAATTCAGGACGATCCTTTTTCCGGAGATGCGGTAAATGCATATAACGACGGACCCATAGATTTGAAGCAGATGGGTAGGTTTTATGAAATTGAAAGTTCATCGCCTGCTGCTGCACTTGCGCCGGGACAATCTATTCAACATATTCACCGTACAATACATTTAAAGGGCACCAAAGAAGATCTTGATAAAGTAGCAATGAAGGTCCTGGGAGTAAACGTTGACACAATAAAATTGTAAGCGATCAATTGCCAGAAAGCGTAATTCCTTTTGCTTCATCAGAACTGATCACCGGGATGATCTCAAAATCAGAAAGATCATTCCAGTTACTGATCCAATCATGAATCTTGTTCTCAGAACTGCTTTCCATAACCTGGTAACACACCTTCATGTCTGTCGTTATCCAACTATTGACATATCTCACGTCTTCAGGCATTAATCGCCCCTTTTCTTCAACTCGTTCATATATCATCTTTACTTTTCCTGCATGAAATTTTTCGATTATCATGTATAACATACTAATTGTTTGATGTATAAAAATGAAAAAACTATCAATTTTCCACAAACTCAGTCTTTGGTAATGTTTTTGAAACATCTCATTTCAAATTTATTGTTTAACATTAAAATCACAACTATGAAAGTGAACTTTTTTAACCGTAGACCGCTTCAATTAGTCCTTACCCTGGCATTGATTATTTCAACTGTATTTGTATCCTGTGATAAGGACGATGATGTGGAAGATCAAACGTATACAACGGCTGGTAACGCTTCAGGCTCTCAGATGAGTCCTTCAAACACCAGCACAGCAACAGGAACACTTTCCGGTACCTATGATGCAAGAACTAATGTATGGCAGTACACTATTAACTGGACCAACCTGAGCGCTACCGCGGGTTTGCTCCAGGTCTATGGACCAGCCACAGCGGGGGTTAATGCCAGCTTATTATTTCCCTTGGCGATAACAACGCCGGGAATGGGTGGCAGTGCTACCGGCAGCGTTACATTGACCGATCAACAGGAAGTCATTTTGCTTGGTAACAATATGTACTACACAATTAGCACAGCGACCTATACTGGCGGTGAGATCAGGGGACAAATAACCGCATCGCCGAATTAAAGTAGATAGTAATCCTATAAGAAGGCAGGGTATTACAATTTAGTATCCTGTTTTTTTTTATTTTGCTTTTTCTGCAAGCCGATTAAGCATGGATGAATTATTTCCGCAGATGATGAGCTCTCTGTCAACAGCTGTTTCAAAGATCGAAGTTGAAATGGACAGGTTGTTTGCTGCTGATCGGCTATCATTAACTGAAGATCAATGGACGGAATACGGGGATCACCTGGAGTCCTTACAATACCGGTTAAAGCAATTAAATACTATACTGCATTTTGAATATGAATTTGAAGAAAACCTTGCAATCGATATAATAAATTATGCAAGGTTACTTAATGAGAACCGTGCTCAATGTGAAGAACTGTTAGGGTTTCTATTAAGCCGCAATGATGAACCATGGACCAGGGATGAAACAGCATTTTTAAAAGAAGTGCTGGACGGGATAATCAACAATAGTGATCGTATTAGCAGCCTTCTTCAGTGATAGAATAAAAATTACTCGCGACCCAGACCTCTCCTGGCTGGTAAATATTTCCTGCAATCTTTCCGACCGATGATTTTGGAGTGAATTTCGGCAAGACTGAATGTAGTGTATTGGTGATCCAATGGGTTATTCGTTCATCACCATAAATTTTTATTGCTGTACAAAATGCCAGCAAACACCGGCGGGATCAATAATGTTTACCTCCTTTCCATAAGGTTGATCAGAAATCTCACCTATCCTGATACCAAATTTCCCAGTCAGGTCTTTATCAATTACATCTTTTCTGAATTCTTCAACGCTGTCAACCCCAACGGTGATCATGAAATTTTCTGCAAATTCCGGGCTATTGAATTTCTGTAGAATGAAACGGCAACCATCTTTCTCAAAACTTACATAGTCGCCTGCATCCCACCTGGCGGTAAATCCTAATTGCCGGAAAAATTGTTTGGAACCTTCAAAATCTTTTCCTGAAGGGACAAAAGGTTGCAGAGAAAGGAATTTCATAAACAGTGTTTCGATAAAATTATAAAATTCCTCACGGTTTACTGGTAATGAGTTTATGCCCGTTTCAAGTTATCAGCAATCAGGAACACAATACCCATCGCAAACCAAAAAACTGCATTTAGCCAGTCCTTGCCCTGGAAGGCTTCGATCAGTGATACGCCAAAGAATAATACGAAAGCGGCAAAGCCATTCCCAAACTTTATCTTTTTCATATTGGCATTATTGCCACAAGGTGGGTAATCAGGAGGAGTTTAGCAATGATATTCGTCAACCGGGAGATTGATAAAGTGAATTATACCTGTTTTTTGGTGCCCGGTAGTCCAATTGACTGAGTTTATTTAAGTCCTTCATAGGTTTGTTTATCAATTGACATGTTAAAGGCTATCCACTTTTTCCCATCACCAATTTCAAACTCCATAGTCTTATCCCGATTTTTGCTGAACCCGGCTTTCTCATAACAATGAATAGCGACTGTGTTCCAGTCAAAGACATTTAATTCAATCAGGGATTGCTTCAAATTAATGAAACCATATTCCAATAACAGTCTTATTATTTGTCCACATAAGCCCTTTCCTTTCATTGAAGCATCACCTATGATCAACCGGTCGATCTTTGCCGAATTTTCTAACATGTATAACTCGCAATGACCGATTGACTTTCCTGTCCCGATATCAATTATGGTGAAGGCATTCCTTTTTTTATCAGCCTGTGAAATATCCAGTTGCTCTTCAGTAACGGGAAATGACATTTGTCTTCCCGCGATCTGTACGAGGACTTCCTCACTGGAGATCCATTTCATCAAATTGAGATAATCCTTTTTGCTGAATTTTTCAAGCCGGATCATTTGGTTTTTTCATGCTAAGTTAAAAGCCAGCCCATAAAATACGCAGGCGCCGGGCTATTTTCTAAAGGGGTCGCTGAACTTGACATCACCCACAATGCCTTGATCGGTCAGGGTTTTTAAAAATGCTATCAATGCAGCTTTCTCGCCGACTGTAAGATTTAATCGTAACGGCGTATTATCCGGATTGCGAAGCTGGGAAGATAAATTTGGATGTGGCATCACACCAACGTTATAATGTTCAATAACGTCGTCCAAAGTTTTGAACCGTCCGTCATGCATATAAGGTGCCGTTAGCTCAATGTTTTTTAGCGAAGGAACTTTGAAATTCCCAATTTGTGAAAGATCATTCGTAATGGCGCCAACACCCTGGTCAATTGAAGGGTTTTCCAAACCATTATTTTTTGGCGATGGTGCGGTGAATGTTTCAGTCTTATGACAACCGTTACATCCAAGTAATGGATTAAAGAATAATTGTTTGCCTTCATTTTCCTGTGGAGTGAAATTCGGATAGGGGGATCGTACAGAATTGATGAGGGTTCTGCCTTCATCAAACCTGGATTGATAAGAAACAATTGAACGAATAAATTGGGCAAGTGCATTACCAACCCGACTGCTTGTTATGGTTTGACTGCCGAATGCTTTTTCAAATAATATCGGGTAATATGACTTTGTTTTCAAACGGCTGACCAGTTCATCAAGGTGGGGCATTCCCATTTCAATATGATCAATTATCGGCAATAGCGTTTGCGTTTCCAACGATGCACCTCTCTCATCCCATAAAAATTTTTCATTGCGATAAAACTTTACGTTGATAAGCGACATCGAATTTCGTTTTGTCGATCCGCCATTGAACCCGAAACTAAATGCCTGATCATCGGCGAATGAAAGACTTTGCTTGTGACAGCTTGCACAGGCAACGGTATTATTTACAGATAGTATCTTATCATAAAAAAGCACCCGGCCGAGTGTCGCGCCCCAATCCGTAACAGGATTAGTGGAAGGAGTATTATCCTGTTCTGCCACAAGCTGCGATTGAAAAAAGTAGGGAAGTGGTTGATTGGCATAATTAAAAGCAATTGGTGGCAGATCCAATGCTGCTAATGGACCATCATTCGTCGGCGAATCAACTGTCACAGATTTGGTGCAGGAATAAAAGACATAGATACAAACAACAAGTAACGTAAGCAGTGTGAGCTTTTTTTTATGCGGCAGCATTGCTGATCATTTTGAGGCTATAGAAAGTTAAAACATTTTGCGAT
>JAICPX010000462.1 GCA_025929635.1 Chitinophagaceae bacterium | reverse complement strand
GATTTGAGAAATTATAAGGACGAATAAATCCGTCGGTGCCCTTGATCTTTTCAGAGAAAATGACTTCGTTATCCTGATTAAGTATATAGACTTTTACATCGGCAGACTTTTCACCTTTATACAAAAGTTTGATTAGTTCGCCCTTCTGTAGTACTGAAATACCAGAAGCAGGTTCATCGGGTGTCATTGCAAAAGCTGTGCTAGTAACTACTAACAGCCCTGCGAAAAAAGAAAGTGTCTTGTTCATATTTGTGTGTTTTATAGTCGTTAACACGGCAGGTAACAGACACTTGTTGCAATTAAAATCCTAACGATTTGTTAAATAATGAATAGAGCAACTTTCCAGTTGTCGAAAGAAGAAGAGCGTCTTAAACGAAAACAATTTAAAAGAAACTGACTTCTGATAAGAAAATTTCTGCAACGATTACAGATCGGAAATGTTTCAGGTTAATTGTTAATTCAAGTGAAAAGTATCTTTACTTTTTTTCTCCCGCTCCATCAGAAAAATTTGGAAGATCACCCGGTTAAGCAAAAAAGATTCACGTCTATCATCTTCGATAGTCAAAAATTTATAGCGATCAATGGAATCCAGGTTCAATTCATTGGCGATTTGGAACAGATTGAACACTGAATAATTTTCGGCAATATTTCTCAGCTTAAGGTATTGCGCAAAGCGATCATATAGATCGGCACCGGGAAAAGTATCGATCATAATATTCCAAAGACGAACATTTCCACCTGGATACATTTTGGTTTTATAGGTGCGGAGCAGCAGATCCATATTGAAAATATCTTCACACTTCACAATAATATCTGTTTCCCCGCCTGGATGCCGCTTAATAATGCTTTCAAGCTTCATCAATGAACCTATCTTCTGTTGATTTACATCATGGCTGAAGAAGACACCAAATTGCATGTCATTAATTTCGGCGTCCTGCAGCAACTGACGATAACGCGGTTCAAAAATATGAAGCGGAACAAGCTCTCCCGGCAGTGGCAGTATAGATAAGGGGAACATTGGTATGTGAAGTACTTCCGCCATATGAGATAAACAGCTTTCTACTTTAGAAGGTTAATAACTCACAAGAAAATGTGACTTAATGCCAAATCTTTTTTCCAGGTTTTCTGCCCCTGGCAAAAAACTCAGATTGATAATGAAAGAAAAACCAGCAATAATCCCGTCCAGGTGCTGAATCAAATTTGCTGTTGCTCCCGCGGTTCCACCTGTGGCCAACAAATCGTCGTGCACAAGTACGTGCCAACCAGGCTTCACAGCATCAATATGCATCTCAACTTTAGCAGTCCCATATTCCAGATTGTATTCTTCTGATTTTGTGTGATACGGAAGCTTGCCCGCCTTCCTCACCAGTATGAATGGCACACCTAATTCATACGCCAGGATCGAGCCGAAGATGAAACCACGCGCTTCTGTTGACGCAATGGCGTCAATTTTTTGGTTAGAGAATTGCTGAACCAGCGCCTGCACAATTTCCTTTCTTAGAGTCGGGTTTGCCAGTACCGGCGTAATGTCTTTAAAAATAATACCCGGTTTCGGATAATCTTTTACATCGCGGATCGATTGCTTAATCTTTTCTGAAAGCTGCATGAGAATGGAACTGAATTACACGGGCATCCACCCATACGTCAAATATATAGGAAGTTTTAGTTTTGCACCTTTATCCAACGATGTTTTGAATATTTGAAAGGCGCGGGTAAAGCGCCACTTACTTTCCGAAGGATTCTACCTTATAGTCGAGATTCGTGCCAAACACCGGGAAGCTGATCTTAAACACGGCGTAGAAGGAACGACCCTCGAAACTTGGGCGATATCCAACCTCTGCGCCATATGCCCAGCTGAACATCCTGTTGAATCGCCCATCCATTCCGACACGAAAACCAAGCATCTTTGTTTTTAGCGGACTTACACTATAGGTCTGCGTTCCAAGATTCGGACTCGTTGGATCGGTACTGGTGTAAACTACATTGTCAACGTCAATGGCGGGAGAAACCAAAATATCTACATAGGCTGTGAAGATCAGGTCATCGATACCTTCCTCGAACTTATCAAAGTCTACAGCAACATTTTTGATCCATGTCATCGATCCACCAACATAAAGACCCTTTGAAGCAATATTGCTGAACACGTCCAGGGATTCCTCACGGCCTTCCTTAAAAATAGTTCGGGGTAGTGATACCCCTTCCGCTGTTTTAAGGTCGCTATTCGTCAAACCCTGCTTATCCAACGCCCTGCCTAGATCTGTAGAGCTATCCCACATAATACCGCCCAGTCTCGCGCCATAGATCTTCCTTACTTTACAAGGCACTTCAGCGCTTAATGGGACGCGCGCCGCCCATCTATGTCCTTTGTAGCTATTCTTGTAGAGGAACATTTTGGTCTTGGAACTCTCTTCGAAGTCGCGTATATGGTACGTTGCGCCTACCTCGTAATAGTTGTATACCTCTGTCCTGTTTGCAACATCACTTTTTTTCACGGCGAGATCACGGGCAAGATCAAAGAACTGTTGGCTATAAGTTTTCCTGAAATGAGCACGGAAATTCATTTTGTCCTTGTGATAATATATCGCCTCAGCACCAAATCCGGCATTTACGTTAGTTGAGAAAAGCTCTCCGTAAACGGGTTGAATTCCGACAAAAAGTTTATTTACAGAAGATGGTTCATCGTAAAGCTCTTCATAGGTAACAGCCGTTTTGTCTTTCCGGTCACCCTGCGCAAAAAGCGTGGTGCTTAGCATCACAAACGCACATATCAAGATTAAAAAACGATGGTTCATAACCAGGGGTATTGTATATAAAAATAAGTATTTGCTCTAACAAAGTTGGCTTTGCGGTACATACGCGTAGCCATCCGGATGTAATATGTTATTTTAAAAAATATCAATTATTCCTCTTTTCCATCAATTTCCTGAGGTTCTCCAACTCCGTTAATTTGGATGCGATATCAGCCTCTTTTTCCTTGCGTTCCGTAATGTCCTCGAACATGCCTAATACAGCCACTATTTCGCCATGCTTGTTCATGACAGGGACCTTACTGGTAAGCACCCACGACGCCTTCCCCTCATTATTTACATTCTTTTCCTCCAGGTCAAGACGTGCTTTTCTGCTGTTCATTACAGCGAGATCGTCTGCGCGATAAGCGTCACCATGCTCTTTCCATGGCATTTCATAGTCGGTTTTTCCAACCAGGTCATGAAACGATTTCAAGCCTGCTACTTCGGCGAAAATTTTGTTGCATCCCTGGAACTTCAAATCCTTTCCTTTCCAAAATACGGCGCGTGGAATATTGTCGATGATGGTCTGCATGGTTTCCTGATCATCGCTTAGCTTATCGAATGATGTGTTAATTCTCCTGTTATTGTAAGTAAGCGTCACCAGGTCGGAACAGGCCTTCAGGAACTCCACATCCTCATCTGTCCATTCTTTCTGTTGCTGATTTTCGCAGCAAATAATACCAGTAATTTTACCCTCATTAAAATAAGGTACGACGAGCATTGATTGAATGTCGTGTTGCCTGAGATAATTCGCAGCTAGTTCGCGTGTAGCCGTATGGGTATGGGCGTCCTTCGCGAGTATAATCTCTTCGCTCGTGATAGCCTCAAAATATCCCGGATAATCTTTTCCAAACCATGCTGTTTCATTTTCAAAAGTTTTGTTGGAATGATCAAACAGTTTGTCACATATTATTTTCTTTTCGTCAGGAATATAGGTCCAAACGCCGCAACGCGAAACAGAGAGTTGTTTGGCTATTGCCAGAGTCATTTTCTCAAGCGCCCCATCCCAGTTACCGTCCTGGATATCAGTTTTCTTGGACAG
>JAICPX010000279.1 GCA_025929635.1 Chitinophagaceae bacterium | reverse complement strand
TTGATTTATGAATTAACCAGTGAATACGGCCGTGGCCCGCGGTTCAAAGATTGTGTACGTACATTTATAGATCAAGGGTTGAAGTTCGAAGACAAAGCCCTGTTATCAGTACTTGCGGATGATGCTGCACAATTACGCCGGCTGATCATAGACGATAAACAACTTGTTACAAAAAAATATTCACTTCGTTGTGCGTACACGCCCCTTTACCAGGCTACTCTTCTTCATATTTGCGCAGAATTTAACCATGTAGCCTGTGCGGATGTTCTTTTTAAACACGGCGCTGACGCGAATGCGGCCGCCGGGTTCGATGAATTCCGTTTTGGCGGACAAACACCCATCTTTCATACCGTCAATCAAAACAGCAATGCATCCGCTGAGATGATGGAATTGTTGCTCGAAAAAAATGCTGATCTTAAGATCACCTTACCCGGACTTATCTGGGGCAAAGGATACGAATGGGAAACGCTGATCCCATCAGTCAACCCGGTCAGTTATGCCATGATGGGTTTATTACCACAAATGCACCGTAATGAAAAAACTATATCACAAACAGTGTCCGTTTTGCTTAAACATGCTTATGGGATCAATTATACCCCGGCCAATGTGCCGAATAAGTATTTAAACTCTTAACCACTATGATAAAAGGAGTGCATACCATGTTTTACAGCGCTGATCCAACGGGTCTCCGGGAATTCCTGCGTGATAAACTTGGTTTCAGAGCGACAGATGTTGGTGATGGCTGGCTGATATTTCGTCTACCCGAAGCTGATATGGGTTGTCACCCTGCCGATGAAGGACATGGTGCTCCATCAGGTACTCATGATATATCATTTTATTGCGATGATATTTATAAGACGGTTGATGAGCTGAAAGCAAAAGGAGTAAATTTTAAAGGTGAGATCGAAGATCATGGATATGGCTTGGTTACACATTTCCTGGTTCCGGGTGATTTTTATGTACAGCTATATCAACCGAAGTATACGAAATAAAATTGCAAATCAAGAGTTCTCCAATGAGCTTATTATTGCATTACTGTATTTGCCATGAATCAAAGCATATTTATCTTAGTATTGGTCGTATTTAGTTGTTGTCAATCTCCAGACAACAAGACAGCCGTAATCAACACTGGTGCCCAATCGAATCACGTTCAAAGTTGCAAGAAATGCAACAAGAAAATTATTGAGACGGTTAATGAAAGATGGGATGACCTGACAAACGTCCAAATAGAACAATTCCTTTGCTCGTTTGACAAAACTTGTGACTTAAAAGGAAAATTTAAGAATAGTGAAAGCTCGTATGAGCAAGTGGCGTTCGAGTATTTAATTGTCCAACTCCATCTTCATCTTGATACCTGCACCAGGCTTTTTGACACAAACAACAACATTGACTTTCCATATATTCTAACCTTGCTTAAGAATGCTGCGGGTCGTGATTTACCTTACCCTTCCATAATATCACAATTAGAAAAGAAAACTTCACGAACATTAGCTGAGCAAAAAATTCTAGATGTAATTAAAAAGTCAGCCGAAGATCTCAAAAGAAAAACAAACTGAATAAATACTAAGCAGCTTTTAAGTACTCTGCGCTATACCACATCAACATTATTCACCACAGTCACACTTTTAAAACTCTTATGCTGATGAAGAACGGCTACCTGTTCAAGCATGTCTTTCTTACATTGAGCAATAAATTTTGTATCACGCGGAAGTTTTACCAACATTTCCATCAAATGCTGATTCCGGATTCGGTTAATGATCGGCTCTGCAGGACCAACCAGGTAATGCCCATATTTTAGTTTCAACCCACCCGCAAAAAAAAGGGCCGCTTTTTCTACCACCTCTTTTATTTTATGTTTAAAAGTAACATGTATCAATCTTGAAAATGGTGGATAAAAAAATTGTCTTCGCTTGTCAATCTCTTCATCATACAATTTTTTGAAATCATGATCCTTTACCAATTTTAAAACAGGATGAAAAGGCTGAATTGTCTGGATTACCACCTTTCCTGTCGCCTCCTTCCGTCCCGCTCTCCCGCTCACCTGCTCCATCAATTGAAAAGCTCTTTCATTTACCCTGAAGTCGGCAAAGCTCAATAACCCATCGGCATCCAGAATCCCGACAAGATCAACATTGTCAAAATCCAACCCTTTCACTACCATTTGTGTTCCCACTAAAATATCGATTCGTCGCTGTTCAAACTGCTGGATCAATACATCATGCGCATTCTTGCCGCGGACCGTATCAATATCCATTCTTGCAACTTTTGCATTGGGAAATTGTTCAAGTAATAACTCTTCGATCTTTTCAGTGCCAAAATTTCTTTGTACAAAATTGTGATTGCCGCAAGCAGCACAGGTCTGCAGCGGAGCATAGGTGGTTCCGCAATAATGACAGATCAGTTTATTGGAAACCTTGTGATAGGTCAGTGACACATCACAGTACTTGCATTGTGGTATCCACCCACAGACATTGCAAACCTGGTAAGGCGTGTAACCACGCCGGTTCTGGAAAAGAATGACCTGCTTTTGTCTTGCCAATACTTCATTTACTGAATCGATCAGCGGAGGCGAAAGCATTACCTTGGCCTTGTCTTTCTGCGCAATTTTTTTTGTATCGATGATTTCGATCGGTGGCAAATGAACGTCGCCATATCGTTGTAGCAATTCAACCAATCCATATTTACCGCTCACCGCGTTGTGATAACTTTCTAACGATGGCGTGGCGCTGCCTAATATAGTCTTTGCCCCAAATAAAGAAGCAAAATAAATGGCCGCATCCCTGCCGTTGTAGCGCGGTGCCGGGTCATGTTGCTTGTAAGATGTATCGTGTTCTTCATCACAAATGATCAGGCCTAAATGCCGGAAAGGAAGAAAAACTGATGATCTTGCGCCAAGAACGATCTTTAGCTCCCCGGTTTTTACCTTGTTCCATATCTCCACTCTTTCATTTTGGGAGAATTTGGAATGATAAATACCAATATAACCTCCAAAGTGTTTTTGTAGCCGGCGGATGATCTGTGAGGTCAATGCGATCTCCGGCAACATATACAAGACCTGCTTACCCTGCCTGATGATCTCTTCTATCAGTTTTATATAAACAAGCGTTTTCCCGCTGCTCGTAACGCCATGCAGTAAGCAAACCTGTTTTTCAGCAAATGAGACCTGGATTTTTTCAACTACTTATTGTTGTAAAGCCGTTAATTCAAAATCTATCTTTACGTCTTTGGGTAAATACTGTAGGCGGTCGATCACTCTTTTTTCTAATCTCAGGATACCTTTTTCAACCAGGCCCTTTACTTGTGCTTCAGATGCATTTGATTTTTTAAGCAGGCTTGTTTTGGTTACTTCACCTTCTGTCCTGGTCAAATGAAGATAGCTGAGTAAGAGTTCCATTTGCTTTGGCGCCCGGGTCCAGTTATTCAATAGGTCAGAGAGTTTGTCCTCATTGTTGAATTCAGGATTTAATAAAACAAAAGTTTCTTTTTTGGGAGTATAGGTTTGCTTTAATGCTTCCCAGACAAAACAAACTTTCTTTTGAATAAGACGGTTGATAACCGGGTACACGTGTGATGAATCCAGCACCTGTTGCACCTCGGTTAGCTTCAATTCTTTTTTCAGCAATAAGGCTTCAGCCACCAGGTACTCATCATGATCAAGGGCAGAAAAATCATCACCGTACTCATCATTAAAGACCAGGATCGTTTCACTGCTTAACTTGAAATGAGCAGGCAATGCTGCGGCCATTACCTCTCCTTCACTGCACATGTAGTAGGATGCGATCCAATGCCACAGCTTTAGTTGCTCTTCAAATACCACGGGTTCTGCATCCAATACATTCAGAATATCTTTTGCTTCAAAAAATTCCGGCTTTTCGCTGTGTATCCTTTTTACGATTCCCGCATACTTCTTATTCTTACCCAGATTCACTTCAACCCGGCAACCCACATGCAATTGATCCAATAAATGACCAGGAACAGACCATGTATAATTTTTAGGAAGCGCAAGAGGTATGATGATTTCTGCAAACATGTGAATGGTCAATGGTCAATGGTGAATAAAGTTTGCAATTTAGGAATAAACATCTCACGTCTGACGTCTCACATCTCACTTCTCACGTCTCACGTCTGACGACCGTATCCACGAAGCTCCATATTCCCTGAGTTTATGATCCATCACCTTATACACCCGTTGTTTTAGTGCAGCTACATCATTTTGTGTTAATCCATCAACAGGAATTTCTTCCAGGTAAACCACGCGATTTCTACCGGGAGTTAAAGAGAATATGCTCTTATAGTGCATACGGTCATATGAGTCAAGAAACAAGATCGGTTTTACCGGCATCTGTGTTTCGATGGCCACACGAAAAGCGCCATCATAAAAATCCTTAAGCGGGTTCGGCGTCATATTAAATGTTCCCTCGGGAAAAACAATGATCGAAATGCCTTTTTTCAGAATTGATTTCATGTTTCTCACACTCCTGGCACGATCTGCTGCATCACCGCGATCCACTCTTACTACAGCATATTTATAAATAAACCCGAAAACCGGCACCGTCGCCATCTCTGTTTTGCCAAGCGCTCTTATCGGTCGACGTATTGCCTTCACAATGATCGGCGCATCGAGATTGGAAATATGATTGGCAACAAAAATGTACTGCTTGTCCTTATCCGGGGGTTGTTCATAATAATTCCTGTGAAAAATAAAAACAAGAAAGAACCATATATCGCCCCACAACATGCAAAGCCGGTAGATCATATTGCCGCCGGTGATCCGGCCAAACAATGAAGCGATCAGCATAAAAGGAAAGAGCAAAAGCATGATGCCGATAAACAGGAGCAAAGCATAAATACAATAAAGCCATTGCAAAGGCTTTAGCAGGTATCGCATCGGCGGTTTATTTTTAAGTAAGAGATGGGCCTGTTTTCAATGTCTGTACAGTCGCACGGAGCATGTTTGTTTGTAACATAACAATCAATAACCCTTGCAACCGTTCCGCATTGCTCAACAACAATGAAAATATTCATTTTTTGTTTTGTCAATGTATTTATAGAAAACCGGGTGCATGTTCCTTTACGTTTGCGACTCAGGATACTGCCATTCCTGAAAATAGGGACAATTGAATTGGCATTGATGCTATAACACTCCATCCGGCATAAAGCAAACTGTGAATATTCGATCCGGGAGGGGTAACGGTTAAATGTCAACTTTCTTTTCGGCTCAAGCCTCAGCCTTATGAAAACAAAAACAAGCACGCCTACGATGAGGATAAGAGAAATGATGACATTTCGTGATTTCATTTCAGGTTAATAACGAATCAGTTTTTGTTATCATATTTTTTGTCATCACCGGGGCAATTGCAGGTCCATTCGGTATCGAGATCGATGACCGTAACGACCGTCGTTTTATCATTGCACTGCGCAAACACGATCCTCAGTTCCTGGTCATCGGTGGTTACACCTTCTACCGCATAGCGCGGACACCTGCTATTTTGAATATCGCTTTTGTTATAATTTATTTTTCCCTGCTGCATTAGCTGCTCCACTTCCTGTTCAGATATCTTCCTGCACCGCATCCGGCATTTTGCATGATAACTGTATTCCAGGTAGGAAATACGACGATCAAAACCTCTGTCACGGTCAATGGACCCACTTTCATTTTTCTTTGCCTCTTTATTGGTTCCGGTTGCCGGCTTTACGTCTTGCTGACCCTTATATTGCCTGACTGCAAATAATATAATCGCAAGTATCACGACTAAGATCAGGGGTGCCGCTTTCTTCAACCTTGCATTCATCCTGCAAGTATAATTTATTTTGGGTAGCCAGTGTGGGTCAGTTGTGAATGGTGAATGGTCAATGGTGAATAGGAACGTCCTTCGAATTGACCATGCACAATTGACCATTCACCATTGACGAAGCGACTAAAGACTATAGACTAAAGACTATAAACTTGGCTATCTTTGCGCCCCATGGCAGAAGCAAAAACGGTGGCATTTCATACATTGGGTTGCAAGCTCAATTTTTCCGAAACTTCAACTCTTTCCAGGATGCTTGAGAGCGAAGGATTCGAGAAAAAAGAATTTGACGACCAGGCAGATGTGTATGTTATCAACACTTGTTCTGTAACCGATAATGCGGATAAAGAATGTCGCCAGATCGTTCGCCGGATCCAAAGAAAAGCTCCGGAAAGCCTGGTGGTGATCACTGGCTGTTATGCCCAGTTAAAACCAAAAGAAATCGCCGGAATACCGGGGGTAAACCTGGTGCTTGGTGCGGCTGAAAAATTCAACCTGGCAAAACAT
>JAICPX010000232.1 GCA_025929635.1 Chitinophagaceae bacterium | reverse complement strand
ATGGATCCAGGATCCGGTTGATGCACTTACTATTTTAATGATGGATTCCTATAATAAGGAGAAATGTATCGTTTACAATACGACCCAGCATTACCGGCATGACCGCCTGCAATTCTTAAAAGACTCTTACGATGCTGCCGTCGAACGAAAATTCATCCTTGGAGCTAAACTGGTGCGTGGCGCCTACATGGAAAAGGAAAGAAAAAGAGCAGCAGAATTGGGATATCCTTCCCCGATTCAACCCACAAAAGAAGCCAGCGACGAAGACTTCAATGAAGGGGTGCGGTTTTGTATCGATCACCTGGATAAGATCGCACTGGTGGTTGCCTCGCACAATGAATACAGCAATATGCTTGCGGTGGATTTGTTGCGGCAAAAAGGATTGCCGCTAAGGCATCCACATGTGCATTGGAGTCAATTGTATGGCATGAGTGATAACATTACCTTTAATCTTGCAAAAGCAGGATGCAGTGTAAGTAAATATCTTCCGTTTGGACCCATAAGAGATGTAATACCCTACCTGATGCGTCGTGCACAGGAAAATACATCCATTGGCGGTCAGACCGGTCGTGAGCTGGTTTTGATAAAAAAGGAAATGAAAAGAAGAGGTATGTAATTTTAATTGTTAAAGAAAAAGAATCATGCGTCATCTGATTATTAGCTTACTTACGCTCCCGTTCTTTATTTCCTGTAATGACAGCCAGCCAAAAAAACTGGAAGACGCATTCATCCTTTCTCTTCAGAAAAACAATTTTGATTTATTAAATGACTATTTACCGGATGCAAAATTTTATAGGTCGCTGGGAGATAAAGTACCCCAGGGGAGTGATGCAGAAATAAAAAAGATCCTTGATGCAAAACATGAAGAAATAAAAACAGCATGGCAAAATACATATTTTAATGCCGCAGAAAAAAAGATCGATCTGAATAAGCTGGTGATAAAGGAAGCCATTTATTATGATCCGTTTCTGAAGGACGAAACAAATGAAGCAATGATCATTACTTATGAATATAAAGGCAGTGCCTGGGACGATATCCAGTTCATTATATCCAGGAAACCCGGCAAAATAGTCTTGTTAGGAATTCCAAACCCTACAAGAGCATTTTCAATGCAGGATAGTGAATTAAGGGCATCGAATGAAGCCAAAGCGTGGATCGAATTAAGCAAACCGGAATTCAAGAAGGACGTTGAAGAGTTATCAAATAAGCTGGTGGCTGCGGCAAAAGCTAATAACCTGGATGAGTTTGGGAAGCACCTGGTCTATCGGGGTGCCGACGAAAACAAATTATGGCGAACCCCGGTAAATATGAACGACTCAACAGAACGACTACTTGCTGCGCAGTTTATGCAGCGTTTGAATAAGAACTTAGAGAACTGTAATAATTACAAAACAGGCAATTTTGTGACAAACAGGGAATCGGAAGGGTTATGGATCACCTGGCCGTTGGATTGTGGAAATAAAATTGTTACGCTGCATTACCTGAGAATAAATGAAAGGTTATTGTTAGGGGATACGGATGTTGAAGAAGGAAAATGATCAGGCAAGCAAATATTTTTCTTCACCAAGATATACGATACCCGGTTCGCCCGATTGAAGCTGGTAAGCCGATACGGGTTTTAAATGCCATCGCAAAATCAAAACCGGGATATCTTTATTTTTTTGCACTTCCCACATTCCCCAACCCTCATCCTGGCTGGTGCCACCGCCCATACTTCCAAGGCTTACAACGCTGGAATAGGAGTACCTGAAGGAATGATCTGCATGAAGTGTGAACGATTTTTTAGTGCTCGTGCCACCACCACTTCCCCAATTAGAATTATATGAATGCATGTATTGCAGGATATGATTCATCAATGCTTTCTCAGTGGTTTTGTCGGCAGGCCCCAATTTGGTTCTTGCAGTTTGTTTCGCCGCCATGAAAATTGGCTCGCAATACCGGGCAAGTTCATCGTTATTGGTAACTGCCATATAATAATAGCCCTTTTGGTTTGGCAGTATTTTTACTCCGACATAGACAAGATGAGTTACATTATTGATATACTGTGACCATGCACCCGTTACAATATCAGCTCCCGTTTTATTAATACCGATCAGCTGGCAAATGTCATTTGTGTCAGCCAGTTTTTGAACTTCACTTTGTATATAGGCGTACGCTTCATCCTGTGAAGTAAAGAATTGATGGGTTAATAAAATACTCAGGAAAGCTTCATCATTTACATTTGTTTTCAGAACAACCCAACCTTCATTTTCATTTGCGACCTGTAACCCCTGTAGCGGGAACCTGACACCAAGATCGCCATTTGTATACTCCGTCATGGCAGCAAGTTTTAATATGTTCAAAGATATATTGGAGTCGTTACCGGAAAATACCCTGTTGGTGGTAGAATTTTCTTACACGGACTATTCTGTGGAAAATCTGCCCGGCCACTCATAGGTAAAGTATTGAACGGTCGCTTGGTATCATTATTGAGGCAGGAGAAGCGTTCTAACCTTGAAATACGGCAGCATAGGCAATATAAAATTAAAATCACAGTATGAACCAACAGTTATTGCACGAAAAAGGGAAAGTTGTCTGCGCCCTTGAAATTAACCTGATCGACACAAAAGAACAATTGGAATTAAAGGAGCAAAGAGTCAGAGAACTTCAATCGATGTTAAAGGATAGGGAAACTGAGATCAATTTCCTGAAAGAGGTTCTATCGGCAAGAGCAGCTCTGATACTTCATCAGAACAGTATCATTGATTCTCTACAAAAAAGGCTTGACGGCCTGAAAGTGAAATCTGATCCGCCGGTGATCGTCATGAAAACATATTTGCCGGGAATTGCCGAAGAACAGCTTGGTGAGACTGCCACCTGAAAATTTAATTGGCAAATTACTCACAGCCCTGTGACCAGGGTTTGCAGGTCATTGCTTTCTATTAACTTGCGGGCATGCAACAATATCTTGATCTCCTCCGGCATATAACCGATACCGGCGCGCAGAAACATGATCGTACGGGCACCGGTACGATCAGTTGCTTTGGCTATCAAATGAGGTTCGATCTTCAGAAAGGTTTTCCCCTGGTAACGACTAAAAAAGTACATACAAAAAGCATTATTCATGAATTACTGTGGTTTTTAAAAGGGGAAACAAATATTAAATACCTGAAAGAAAACAATGTGAGCATTTGGGATGAATGGGCTGATGAGAACGGTGAGCTTGGCCCTGTGTATGGCAAACAATGGCGGAGTTGGGAAGGCAAGGATGGGAAGGTGGTGGATCAAATATCTGACCTGGTGAGACAAATCAAAAACAATCCTGATAGTCGTCGGCTGATCGTTAGTGCCTGGAATGTGACAGATCTTCCGGAAATGGCATTGATGCCTTGTCATACATTGTTTCAATTCTATACCTCACCCGTAACTCCTCTCCACGGTGTGACGAGGGGCGCAGAAAAACGCAAACTCTCCTGCCAGCTATATCAAAGAAGTGCGGATGTGTTTTTAGGAGTTCCATTTAATATAGCTTCTTATGCTTTGTTTACGATGATGATCGCCCAGGTTTGTGATCTTGAGGTGGGAGAATTCATCCATACGTTTGGAGATGTTCATATTTATAATAATCATATTGAGCAGGTGAAATTACAATTGAGCAGGACTCCATATCCTTTGCCAACGATGAAATTGAATCCCGCCGTCAGGAACATATTTGATTTTAAGTTTGAAGATTTTAACCTGGAGAATTATCAATCGCACCCGGCTATCAAAGCGCCTGTCGCTGTTTAATTCCCCTGTCCCCTTTGCTTCGCGTTGCGTGCAATGACATGGGGTGATATAGCTTGTCTTTTCAATTTATGATTGTAGTTTCGTTCAATCGTTAATTTCTAAAACTCCGCCTGAGGCGGATTGGGTATATGATCATCAGTCTTGTTGTCGCGGCATCAGAGAACAATGCGATTGGTAAAAACAATCAACTGCTTTGGCATTTGCCAAAGGATATGAAGTTTTTTAAGAATGTTACCTGGGCCATGCCGGTAGTGATGGGAAGAAAGACTTTTGAATCAATGGGCAGCAAGCCGTTAAGGGGAAGAAAAAATATTGTGATCACAAGAAAACCGGACTGGAAGTCCGAAGGTATTTCGGTAGTGAACAGCGTAGATGCTGCAGTTGCGTTGGCCAATGAATTGCACTATAAGGAGGTCTTTATAATTGGTGGCGGTGAGATCTACCTGATCGCCTTTGAGCGGGCCAGCAGGATCTATATGACAAGGGTTCATGCAGAATTGGAAGGCGATACTTATTTTCCTGTGATAGAAAGGAATGACTGGGCTTTGGTGAACAATACTGCTAACGCTGCTGATGAAAAGCACGCTTACCCGTTCTCTTTTCAGTTGTGGGAGAGAAGATAATAATTATTGATTATTTCATCTTTGTTATAATGTACTCCCGATTCCAACTTGGTATAAGATACATAACCTATCTCCTTACTGCTTCGAATGGCAAAGGGCATGGGGTACACTCACCTTTTGTATTTGAGTTTATCACGAAAGTATTGAATGATAAGACCAGTTATCCCGAATTTGTGAAAGTGGAAGACTTGCGGAATCGATTAATGAATGACAAAGCTGTTTTGAATGTTGAAGACTTCGGAGCTGGTTCTGCTGTGACAAAAACAAATAAAAGAACGATATCATCAATAGCTAAAAATGCGGCTAAATCCAAAAAGCTTGGGCAGCTTCTTTTTCGAATGGTAAAGTTTTATCAGCCGCGAACCATTCTTGAACTGGGAACGTCCTTGGGCATCACCACTTCGTATTTATCTCTTGCAAAGCAAGATGCGAGAATAATAACAATAGAAGGTTCAAGCGAAATAGCGGAAGTCGCCAAGAGAAATCTTGGAAACTTAGGGATCAGCAACACAGAAATTGTTGAAGATAACTTTGATAACATCCTGTCATCCGTCATATCTCAACTGTCATCCGTCGAATTTGTATTTATCGACGGTAATCACCGGCAGGAGCCAACTGAAACGTATTTCCATCAATTGCTTTCAAAAATCAATAATAACTGTATACTTGTTTTTGATGATATTCACTGGAGCAAAGAAATGGAGGCTGCCTGGGAGACAATAAAAAAAAATGAAACTGTCAGGTGCAGCATTGATCTGTTTTTCATCGGTATAGTTTTGTTCAGAAAAGAGTTTAAAGAGAGGCAACATTTTGTAATACGGTTTTAGAAAATACCTATCTTCATCGAATAACATCCTTGTTATTCATGATCATCGGAATTCTTAAAGAAGCATCTCCTGATAAAAGAGTATCCCTGTTGGCAGAGTCTGCCGCCAGTCTGACAAAAAAAGGGGTCACGATATGGGTAGAAAGCGGTGCTGGTGACAGCGCGTCTTGTTCTGATGAAGATTATAAAGAGGCAGGTGTATTAATAAAGACATCAGAAGAGATTTTAGCTGGGTCGAATATTATTCTTTGTATAAATCCCGTTTCTGCAGCCAAACTGAATAATAAATCCGCGGTCTTAATTGGTGTATATCAACCTTTGTTCAACTACACATTAATGAAAGAGTATGCAGCCCTGGGCGTCACCGTATTTTCGCTTGACATGTTGCCCAGGACCACCCGGGCACAGACCATGGATGTATTGAGCAGCCAGGCTAATATTGCCGGATACAAGGCTGTTCTGATGGCGTCAAATTTATATCCGCGATATTTCCCGATGTTGATGACGGCTGCTGGTAGTGTCAAGCCCGCACGGGTGCTGATACTTGGGGCCGGCGTGGCAGGATTGCAGGCGATCGCTACCGCAAAAAGACTCGGCGCTGTAGTCGAGGTTTTCGATGCAAGGCCGGCGGTAAAAGAAGAGGTGATGAGTCTTGGGGCAAAATTTATTGAAGTGGAGGGAGCTGCTGATGCGAGTACTGCTGGTGGCTACGCAGTGGAACAAACAGAAGAATACAGGAAAAAACAAAAGGAAAAAATAGCCGAGACACTTATTAAGGCTGATATTGTGATCACTACAGCCCAGATTCCGGGCATGAAAGCACCTGTTTTAATTACAGAAGAAATGATCAGCACTATGCGAAAAGGTTCGGTGATCATTGATCTGGCTGCAGCTACCGGGGGAAACACACCCGTTACAAAAAATAATGAAGTGATCGAAGTCCACGGTGTTACAATAGCAGGTAATAGTAATTTACAGGCTACTATGCCCTACGATGCAAGCAAACTGTACGGTAAAAACATTTTGAATTTTCTCCCGCTGATCATGGACAAAGAGAATAATATTAATCTGAATTGGGAAGATGAACTTGTAAGCGGGTGTTGTATTGTTCATCAGCATGAGATCATCAATAAACGAGTTAAATCATTAATCGAATAAGCAATCATGAGAACAACACTTGAATGGCTAAGCGCCAATGAGCAAACGATTTACATTATCATCCTTGTTATTTTCCTGGGGTTCATAGTTATCAGCAGGGTGCCAACGGTGTTACACACTCCGCTAATGAGCCATGCCAATGCGATCAGCGGAGTGGTGATCATTGGCGCTATTATCGTAATGGGCAGAGCCGATTCAAATAATTATGCTGCTCTCATTTTGGGTTTGCTGGCAGTAATTTCAGGGACTATAAACGTTGTAGGAGGATTTGTGGTAACAGACCGGATGATGGAAATGTTTAAAAAGAAAAAATAAGAAAATGGGGGTTTCGATCTTAGCCGTTTTATATATCGCTGCAGCTATCACATTTATTATGGGGCTGAAGATGATGTCGAACCCGGCGACGGCACGAAAAGGAAATATGACCGCAGGGATCGGGATGTCGTTTGCTATTTTTGGAACTATCTTTTTGTTTAAAGATGATGCCGGTTCAAACCTCAAAAACCTTTCATGGATATTTGGCGGCCTGGTAATCGGAACGATTATCGGAGTTGTGATGGCAAAGAAGGTGAAGATGACAGCTATGCCTGAAATGGTGAGCATGTTCAATGGACTGGGCGGCGCCAGCGCAGCTTTAATATCAGTAGTGGAATTTAACAAGGTTGTAAATGATGACTTCCAGGTCAAAGTCGCTCAGACTTATGTGTCTGATATTTTTGTTGCCAATAATGTACTGACGATACCGTTAACGACGGGT
>JAICPX010000043.1 GCA_025929635.1 Chitinophagaceae bacterium | reverse complement strand
TATATCGGGCATTTTTCAAAATTCATTCAGCCGGGTGCAAAGAGAATTGTCGCCAGCCCTACGCGCAGCCAGCTGCTGACAACCGCCTTTAAAAATCCTGATGGAACAATTGTTGTGGTAGTGATGAATGATAAAGGTATCAACACACCATTCTTTCTATGGATCAATGGAAAAGCGGCACAGGCCACAGCGCTGCCACATTCGATTAATACTTATGTGATCAATTGATATTTATTGTGAAAAGAGATCTTCAAAATATAGTTTGGTTGTTGCTAGTATTCGTTACCTCCTGTAACAAAGGAGATAACCCTGACCCAACGCCTCCTGCTCCAAAACTAGTTGCCGTAAAGAACATATTTATCAATTCAATTCCATTTGGTAATACCATTCGGGGCGTCAACCAGTCTCCGGTAATCAGAATAGAATTTACTGAGCCCATCAATCCCTCTACGCTGCCAGCGGCTATTAAACTCACAGATGCCGGCGGAATTGAACTGGGAATCAGCACAACGCTTCAGAATAAAGATTCTGCGGTTCTTGTTCAATCTTCATCCCCATTGAATTTTATTTCAAAATATAACTTCAGAATTACTACTGACCTTAAATCTTCTACCGGGGGTAACTTTCTTTCTGCTGTAAACAATGCTTTCATTACAAAGATCGATTCGTCAAGAAAGTTCCCGGTCATATCTGACAATGCATTGCTTGACCTGGTACAGCAACAGACTTTTAAGTACTTCTGGGATCATGCTCATCCTGTAAGCGGTCTTGCACGGGAAAGGAGTAATGCAACACCCGAGACGGTTACTTCCGGTGGTTCGGGTTTTGGCATTATGGCAATTGTAACGGGAATAAACCGTGGTTTCATTACCCGGGCACAGGGGTTAACAAGAATGCAAACCATTGTTTCTTTTTTGAAAAATACAGCACAAAAGTTTCATGGTGCATTTCCTCATTGGTTAAATGGAACTACTGGTGCTGTTATTCCATTCAGCCAATATGACAACGGCGCTGATCTTGTTGAAACCTCTTACCTGATGATGGGTTTGCTTACAGCCAGGCAATATTTTAATGGGGCTGATGCCGGGGAAACAACCTTAAGAAATGACATTAATTCTTTATGGAATGCTGTTGAATGGAATTGGTTCAGGCAAAACAACCAGAATGTGTTGTACTGGCATTGGAGCCCGAATTATACATGGCAAATGAATCACCAGATTAGAGGATGGAATGAGTGCCTGATAACATATGTGCTGGCCGCCTCGTCAACAACCTATTCAATTCCGGCTGTTGTTTATTCATCCGGCTGGACGGCAAACGGGAGTAATGGATTTACAAATGGAAATAGCTATTATGGAATAACGCTCCCATTGGGACCGGCCTACGGTGGTCCACTTTTCTTTTCACATTATTCTTTTCTTGGTGTTGATCCAAACGGCCTGAGCGATGTGTATGCGAATTACCAGGTACAAACTTCGAATCATACAAAGATCAATTATGAGTATTGTAAAGCAAATCCAAAAGGGTTTTATGGTTACAGTGATAGTTGCTGGGGGCTAACGGCAAGTGATATTCCAAATGGTTATACGGCAAGCTCACCAACTAATGATGTAAGTGTTATTGCTCCAACGGCAGCTCTTTCTTCGTTGCCCTATACACCAACTGAAAGTATGAAAGCACTAAAGTTCTTTTATTATGTGCTTGGAGATAAGATCTGGGGAGAATATGGTTTCAGGGATGCATTTAGCCTGCATGATGCCTGGTTTGCCGGGTCCTATCTTGCTATTGACCAGGGACCGATCATTGTAATGATAGAAAATTACCGGAGTGGCTTATTATGGAATTTGTTTACAAGCTGCCCGGAAGTAAAAACAGGAATGTTGTCGTTGAGTTTCAGTGCACCCTATTTATAACAAAACAACTTGACAAAAGCTGACAGGGAATTTATCGGTGAATCATTATTAAATAAAAAGCAGTTTAAAAAAAGTTTGGCTTAACGTGACTGTCCATTAAACGATGGCTGTTGAGTTTTACGGGCCATGTAAGGTGATAAAAAGATCTAAATATTATTTCTTACTAATGATTTTGATACAATACGGTGTGATTGTCATTGGACAAAATGGTTATGGTCCGCCAGTTTATAAACAGGATTTCGGTATCGGCACCAACGACCCTGCAACAATAGGAACTCCGTTGCCTGCAGGAACAACTTTTTACACGTTTGAAAATACAGTCTGCCCTTCCCCAGGTAATTATACAATTGCAAGGAGGGTGCCGGTAGCCAACTGCTTTAGCAATGAATGGATAGGGCTTAGTCACGATGCCAATATTTTTGTTGATTTTGGCATGATGATGATGATAAATAATAATTCCAGTGCAAACGACAGGATCGTATATGTAGACACCGTAAACCAACCCGTGTGCCCGGGTGAAGATTATCGTTTTTCCGCAGCCATCATAAATTTAGACTTAATAGATGGCTGGGCGCAATGTCCCGGGAGTCCCGATTACCCCATATTTGAATTAAGAATTGAAGATGGCGCCGGCAACTTAATAAAAAATGATACCACCGCTCCTCTTGTTTCATATGCCGCACCTCCTTTAATGGGCTATAAGTTTGCCGAATATGGTTTCAATTTTATAATGCCTGCCGGTATAAATCAACTTATCCTTAAATTGATTTTATTACGTAGTATTTATGAATGCGCCGAAGATTTTGCAGTGGACGACATCCAGCTAAGACCACTCGGTCCTGATGCCTTAATTAAATTTGATAATGAACCTTCAACCACTATTGTCAAAAGCGTTTGCTTTCAGCATAACACAACAATATCGATGTCGGGTGCTGTTGATGCATATTACACAAATACAGCATACCAATGGCAGCAAACTACAGACAATGGCGCTACGTGGACGGATATTCCCGGCGCCACTTCGCTCACTTACTCCAGGGCTTTTTCTGTCGCTGATACTTTTTTATTCCGGCTTACAGCCGGTGAGGCAGCAACCATCAGCAATCCTTATTGCCGGGTAGCATCGAATACCAGGAAGGTTGAAGTAGACGATCTTCCGCGTAACTATACCATTACTACCAACTCGCCGGTGTGTGCAGGACAGAATCTGCAATTTAATGCGGAAGGAGCAGCAAGTTATATCTGGACGGGCCCAAATGGATTTTATGATAATATTCCTTACCCGCACATATTTTTTTCCTCGTTAGCAGACAGCGGATGGTATTATGTAGACGTAGTCAGCCCTGGAGGTTGCAAAACCACGGACAGTATCTATGCAACGGTGATCGGAACTGATGTGCATGCAGGTCCTGATACATCAATATGTAAAGGAAATTCTGTACGGTTGAATGCAAGTGCCGGTATAAAGTTTGAATGGACTCCATCAGCCAGTTTATCATCAGCAACCATCATCAATCCTATGGCAACACCGGACGTCACGACAGAATATACCGTCAATGTAACGGATAGTCACGGATGCAGCGATACCGCGAAAGTGCAAGTAAAGATCTTAAACTCTATAGCGTTGAAAGCAAAAATTGAAGCCACGGATTATTTATGCCGCTTCTATGATTCGGCTTCATTTAAAGACATCAGTAGCGGTATTATAACCAGAAGAATATGGAATTTTGACAACGGATGGTCAGATACAACAGCAAAACCTCCCACGCAATATTTTAGTATTGCAGCAAACCAAAACAGCTACATTGCAAGCCTGACCATAACAGATACTGCAGGTTGTACTGATATTGCTTATCATGTCTTAAAAGTTGCTGGGAACTGTTTTATCGCCGTGCCCACAGCATTTACACCGAATGGCGATGGACTTAATGATCTTCTTGGTCCGTTAAATGCCTATAAAGCAACTGATCTTTTATTCAGAGTATACAACCGGACGGGGCAACTCGTCTTTGAAACAAGAGATTGGAACAGGAAATGGGATGGAAGGATTGGAGGTGTAAGACAAGCCACTGGTGTTTACGTTTGGATGTTAGAATATACTGATCCTTCAAAAAAAAGAATATCATTAAAGGGAACAAGCGCCTTGATAAGATAAAAAATTAATATGAAGAGATGGTTAAAGATAAAGCATGGGGACCCTTTGATCCTTATGACGCATTTAGTGAAACCGGTGATTGGTACCCATTGAAATATTTGGCTGTTGACCAGGGGACAATACCAGTAAAGATCGAAAATTATCGAAGCGGTTTATTATGGAAATTATATATGAGTTGTCC
This sequence comes from Chitinophagaceae bacterium, assembly GCA_025929635.1. Taxonomy (GTDB): domain Bacteria; phylum Bacteroidota; class Bacteroidia; order Chitinophagales; family Chitinophagaceae; genus VBAS01. The sequence continues at coordinate 12,499 of JAICPX010000043.1, read as the reverse complement.
TGAGAAACAAAACGGTTTAAAAAACCTGGATTTCAAAGACCATGGATCAAAAAATAACGATGAGCGGATCTTATTCGGAGGTTTTTTTTAAAATACCGCATAGCTATTTAACACATGGATCATTAACAAACAGAATTAATACATGAAACGAATTGCTTGCTTGCTGATAATTTCAACCGTCGTAACTATTGCCTGCGCGCAATCCATTAAAAAAGGTAAATACGGTGATGGCCCTGATGATATTCCGGTCATGGGTGTTAAAAAAGGATTGACCGATGAACAGTTACTTGAAACTGTACAAAAACAAACCTTTCGTTTTTTCTGGCACGGTGCACATCCTGTAAGTGGCCTGGCATTGGAAAGAAGCAATACGGTTTTGGCGGAACATTATTGGGACTATATCAATGAAGCCTGGGATGAACCGAACTTCAGTAAAACAAAATTCGGTCCCGATGCCGGCGCTATTGGCGGAACGGGCTTTGGAATTATGTCAACGATTGTTGCAGTTGAAAGAGGATGGATAGGCAGAGATACTGCAGTAAGAAGATTGATCAGGATCGCGGACTTTCTTATCAATGCCGATTGCTATCATGGCATCTATCCTCACTTTATGAATGGAACTACGGGTAAGACAATTCGATTTGACAGGTTAGATGATGCCGCAGACATCGTAGAAACATCATATTTGATCATGGGGTTTTTATGTGCAAGAGAATATTTTACAAGAGATACACCCCGAGAAATTTATTTACGAAAGCGGATCAATCAAATGTGGGGTGCAGCCAACTGGAACTGGCACACGAATGGTGAAAAAAAATTATACTGGCACTGGAGCCCTAACAATGGTTTTGATATGAATTTCCCGGTTTGGGGATGGAACGAATGCCTGATCACTTATATCATGGCAGCCTCTTCTCCTAATAAAGGAATTCCCAAAGAAGCCTATGATGGCACATGGGTGGGAAGTTTCGGATTTAAGAATGGAAAAGATTACTACGGTTATGTTTTGCCATTGGGCAATTATGATAAAGACAAGGGCGGTCCATTATTTTTTGAACAATATACTTTCCAGGGCATCGATCCAAATGGATTAAAAGATTCTCTCGGTAACGATTATTTCTTACAGGGAAAAAATAACACACTGATCAATCGTGCTTACTGCATCGAAAATCCAAAGAAATATAAAGGATATAGCGATAAATGCTGGGGGTTAACAGCAGGTGATAGCTTTAAAGGGTATGTGGCGCATAGCCCGCATCCCGATAATGACAAAGGGGTGATCCAACCGACGGCGGCGATCGCTTCCATGCCCTTTACACCGAAGGAAAGTATGGAAGCGCTGAGATATTTCTATGAGCAATTGGGAGATAAGATATGGAGTAAATATGGCTTTGTGGATGGGTTTAGCATACATCATAACTGGTATGCAAAATCACATTTGGCAATTGACCAGGGACCCATCGTAACAATGATCGAGAATTATCGCACCGGACTACTGTGGAAACTCTTTATGAAAATACCAGACGTTCAAAATGGGCTAAAAAAACTTGGATTCTCAAGCCCGTGGATAAAAAATTAGGAAAGTGTTGGCGTATAAATTAATTGGTAGTTGCTTATTGTTCTCGCTTGCTTTCAACGGGCAAGAGTATGAATACAATTATACATTTTTTACGAATAGTAATATGCGTGGTAATTATTTTTCAAGCAAGACATCCAGCAAAGGACGATCATCGATAAAAAATATAAATGAAAGATTACCCATAAATGAACTTACCTGTCATACGCCCGGAAATTCTTTGACGTTGGAGTATCAAAATGCGCCCGGCGGAGAGTGGAACGCCGCCGTGTTTTACAGAGAGAAACGGGGAATGGATCATTTTAAAAAGGCAAACTATCTTTCCTTTTGGCTCTTTAAAGAATCTTCTTCATCGCAATTAAATGAATTACCAGCGGTATATTTGATGCGAAAAGATAGCAGTTTGACGGCTGGTGTCTTCCTAAAGAAACTTGATGCCAACAAATGGCATCGTGTAAGTTTCCCGATAACCCTTCTTACCAATACCCACAATAATAAGCCTTCCGATTTTATTGCGGTTGTGTTTTCATACCAGGAAGGGCAGGAAAGCCAACGCCACGTGCTGCATGTTGATGATATAGAACTCCTGGAAATAGATGTAGTTACAAAAACCATTACAACCAAGCCGGAAATTAGTTCTGCATCGAATGAATATGCTCGTCATGTTGACATTACATGGAATCAAATAACTGACAGGAATATTCGTCTTGTGAAGATCTATCGTTCGACGGATGGAAACATTTTCACTCCTATTGGTGTACAGGAAGCATATATCAATCGCTTCACAGATTTTCATGGCAAAACAGGACAAAAATATTTTTATAGTATCTCATTCCTTGACCATAATTATAAAGAAACAAGCAGGTCAGACTTTGTTCCGGGCATGACAACAACTATGACTGATGATGAATTGCTCACCATGGTGCAGCAGGCGTCCTTTCGTTATTATTGGGAAGCAGCAGAGCCAATAAGCGGATTAGCCAAAGAAAATATTCATGGCAGGCAAAATATGATCGCAACCGGGGCATCCGGCTTTGGCATTATGGCTTTGATCGTTGGCACAGAAAGAAAATTCATCAGCAGGAAAGAATCCATTCAACGTTTCATAAAAATCCTGAATTTTCTTGAAAAAGCAGATCGCTTCCATGGAGTGTATCCGCATTTTTTAGATGGACCCACCGGTAAAGTGGAACCATTTTTCGGTCCAAAAGATAATGGTGCCGATCTCGTTGAGACATCTTTTTTAATGCAAGGTCTGTTAGCTGTACGACAATACTTCCGGGGAAATGATCCGCAGGAAAAGATCATCCGTGACAAGATCACTGCTATTTGGGAAAAAGCAGAATGGGATTGGTTTAAACAATATCCTGACAGTAAATTCTTATTCTGGCACTGGTCTCCCGACCAGGGCTGGATCATTAATCACAATTTGATCGGCTGGAATGAAACAATGGTGACTTATTTGTTAGCGATCGCTTCACCGACACATGCGGTGTCACCAACAATGTATTATACAGGCTGGGCAAACCAGGACAGTACAGGGATACAATACAGATCAGGTTGGGGACAGACCATGGATGGCTCGATGTACACAAATGGAAAAACTTATTTTGGGATCAAGCTCGATGTGGGCGTTTCAACCGGCGGTCCATTATTCTTTACCCATTATTCCTATATGGGTTATGATCCCCATTTTATTACCGACCGCTTCACAAATTACTTTGTAAACAATCAGAACATTGCTAAGATCAATTACCGTTACTGTGTTGAAAACCCAAAAAAATTCAAGGGTTATGGTGATAGCGCCTGGGGACTGACCGCAAGTGATGGACCATTTACTTATTCTGCCGATGAACCGGTAACGTGGCAGGATCGCGGAAAGATCACTCCGACCGGCGCCATCAGTTCCTTCCCTTATCTACCTGTTGAGTCGATGAAGGCATTAAAAAACTATTATTATAACTATGGGGAATTTTTATGGGGTGAATATGGCTTCAGGGACGCATTTGATCTTACTCGTAACTGGTGTTCGGATATTTATATGGGACTTAACCAGGCGCCAATGACAGTAATGATCGAGAATTATCGAACTGGACTGATATGGAAATTATTTATGCAGGACCCGGATATACAAAATGGTCTCAAGAAATTAAACGAGATAAAATAACACTAAAACTTGTCAAAATGAGTAATACAATTTCAAGACAAAAATTCTTACAATATACCGCCGCTGCCGGCGCAGCTGCATTGTTATCATCATTGGAAAGTCTTGCATTCGAAACACCACAAAAAAAACTGCGTGTTGCATTGATCGGTTGTGGCAGCGTCAGCAATCGGTATATACCACACCTGCAATCATCTTCATTGATCGAGCTTGTCAGTCTCTGTGATATTAAACATGACAGGGCTGTTAACCAGAACAAGCAATACAATGTAAATGCGAAAACATATCCGAATATTGATGCGATGCTTGCCGGTGTACCATTTGATATGATGGTAACAACAACTGATATGCAGGTGCATGGCGCGTTAAATAAAAAAGCATTACTCGCAGGCAAGCATGTGTGGAGTGAGAAACCAATGGCCAATACCTATGCAGAAGGCAAAGCGCTGTATGATCTTGCAAAAAGTAAGAAACTCAGGATCTGGGGCGCACCCGCAGTGGTGAACAGTCCGCAGTTTGAATATATGAGTAAAGCGATCCAGGAAGGCAAGCTTGGTAAACTCGCAAGTGCACATGGGCAATATGGACACACCGGCCCGACCTGGTCTGCATTCTTTTATGAAAAATTGGGCGGAAGCATGCCCGATCTTGGTGTATATAATATGGCGACATTGACGGGTTTGCTTGGCCCCGCAAAATCTGTGATGGCCATGTTAAGTATTGTAAAGCCGGAGCGAACGGTGGATGACAAAGGAAAAATAAAAGTGGAAGCAGAAGACAATGCGCATATATTAATGGAACATCCAAACAATGTGCTGAGTCACGTGATGTGTGGGTTTAATTTCTTTGACCCGCATGGACATGAAGCAGGTAATCAAACATTACATTCGATACAGATCTATGGCGATGCCGGCAATATGCGTTTGATCGGTTATGACTGGGAAACCAACGGTGTGATTATGGATACATCATGGGATAAGCCACCGCAACTAGTCGCCACTGATAAAGGCACTTATGTGTGGCAGGAAGGTGCAACAGTTGTTGGGGAAGCAATGATGAAAGGAATTGAACCACGCATCAATGCAGAACATGCTTTGCATGTATTGGAAGTGATCGAAGCCGCAAGAAAATCACAGGAAACTGGATCAAGAATAAAATTAAAAAGTAAATTTCCATGGCCGATAGTAAAATAAGCGCTATTGGAAATAATTTAATTCAATAAAACGATCAACGCCGGAGGCGTAACCTGTTTATAGAAAAATGATGAGGTTGATTCTTCAGATTCCGCAGGAGTCGCCTAAACAGGTGGCTCCGATGGAGCCAAAATACCCGAGCGATTCTTTCTATAAACAGGGTGCTCCTACGGAGCATGATATATAATGGTTGGGATAAATAAATGAGCAAACAATTAGAAAATAAAAACATTGTTATTATCGGGGGCACAACCGGTATTGGTTTATCGGCCGCAAAAGCATTCATTGCCGAAGGAGCAAAAGTTGTTGTAGTAGGAAGAAATCCGGATAGTGTGTCAGCGGCAAAGAAGATACTTGGTAAAAATTCAGAGGTGCTTGCTGCCGATGCTACACATCCTGAAACGGCAGAAAATTCCATTCTTACATGCATTGAAGAGTTTGGGAGTTTTGACGGATTATATCATGTTGCCGGCGGTAGCGGAAGAAAAATGGGTGATGGTCCGTTACATGAATTAACATTGGAAGGGTGGAATAAAACATTGGAATTGAATCTCACGTCACTTATGCTTTCCTGCAAGGCAGCTATTAAGAAATTTCTCGAGTTAAAAAAAGGTGGATCAATTTTGAATATGAGTTCAGTGCTTGGCTTTTCTCCATCACCAAAATATTTTTCCACGCATGCGTATGCAGCTTCAAAAGCGGCGATCATCGGTTTTAGCAAATCTATTGCCGCGTACTACGCCCGGGATAACATACGTATCAATGTCATTGCACCTGCTTTGGTAGAAACACCCATGGCCCAAAGAGCAGCAAACGATCAGGAAATATTATCATTTATTAAAACGAAACAACCATTAGACAAAGGACGGATCGGAAAACCGGAGGATACTGATGGAATTGCCGTTTATTTTATGAGTGACCAGTCAACATTTACGACGGGCCAGGTTGTTGCAGTGGATGGAGGTTGGACCTTGAGTGAAGGACAGGAATAATTAATAATAATTAATAATTGAGTAGCAACATAACAATTGGAATAGATCTCGGAGGCACTCGAATAAAAGGTGTTGCCATCGATGCTAAAGGAAATATCCTGCATCAAACTTATACGTCTACCAATGATGGTGAAGGCGAAGTATGGAAATTAGCGGTTGCAAAAACAGTAGACGACCTAAAGCAAATATTAAATATTCAAAAAACTGCGATCGGTATTTCTGCACCGGGCTTGCCCAATAAAGACAATACAACCATTGCCTTCATGCCGGGAAGATTAGAAGGTCTCGAAAACTTTATTTGGAAAGATTATTTGAACTGCCCTGTTTATGTTTTAAATGACGGCGTAGCAGCGCTGGTAGCTGAAGCAAAATCCGGTGCCGCAAAAGACAGTACAAACGCCATCATGGTAACATTGGGTACGGGAGTTGGTGGAGCTTTATTGATCAACAAACAACCATACCAGGGATCATTTAATAAGGCAGGACATATCGGTCATACGGTGATTGACAGTACAGGTGATGCAGACGTCACCAATATGCCGGGAAGTTTAGAAGAGTGTATTGGAAATTGCACCATAGAAAAAAGAAGCAGGGGAAAATTCAGTTCTACCCATGACTTACTGCAAGCCTATAAGAATGGCGATGAATTGGCAAAGCAGGTATGGCTTACGTCGGTTAAAAAGCTGGCGATCGGTTTGGCGTCGGCAAGTAATTTTATTTCCCCCGACACCATTGTAATAGGTGGTGGTATTGCTGAAGCCAATGACGATCTTTTTGTTCCTTTGAATAAATGGTTTGATGAATTTGAATGGCAACCGGGTGGAATCAGGCCAAAGATCGTAAAAGCAATTCAAGGTGACCTTGCCGGTGCCATCGGTGCTGCCTGGTTTGCAATGAATAAATAGGATGTTTATTAAACCCATTGTCGAGCAGTTGTACTAAACATGAAAGTTGCCTGGCCCCAAAAAAAACCTACCTTTAACAGGCAAACGAATTAACTGCGGCATGAACGTTGAAATGAAAATTAACGATGAATCATTGAAAGCTATTTCACTCCAAATAGCCGATGGTGATCAGCGCTCATTCAGGATTTTGTTTCATCATTTTGCCGGCCGGTTAACAGTTTTTGCTCAATCAATGCTTGGTACAAAAGAAGCCGCAACAGAAGTGGTCGACGATGTTTGGGTGAAAATATGGAAAAACCGGGTAACCCTTCCCCAGGTTGAAAACCTACGGGTATATTTATATTCTGCTACAAAAAATACAGCCCTTAATTATCTTTCAAGAAAGGCGACGTCAATGGTCACGGAACCATTTAATGACATAAATGTTCAATTAAGAGATGAGCACTGTCCTGAACAGCAAATGATCACCCAGGAAATTTTTAACAAGATTCACGCGGCGGTTCAGGAACTTCCTCCCAGGGCTAAGATCATTTTTAAATTGGTGAGAGAGGATGGGTTAAAATACAGGGAAGTCGCTGAAATTCTAAAAATTTCCGCCAACACCGTCGATGCGCAAATGGTTATTGCCGTAAAAAAAATTAAAGAGGCTGTCGGTAGCAACTTCAGTTTCCGGCCTCGCGGGGTTCTCAAAAAAATCTAAAAAATTCCAGGGTTTTCTTTAGGGTCATCCAGGGATATTCGTGTCTTATAGTGTAAGACTGCTGTATGGAAAATGACCGGCTTTATGAGCTCATCAGCCGCAAGCTTGCGGGCGAAGCTACTCCCGAAGAAATTGAGGAGCTCCGGGAATATTTCAGGAAGAATCCACACGACCAATATTTTAATGAACTGATCACTTCATACTGGAATTCCCAACTTGATAAATCCGAACAAGATGACGCAGATTCGGATGAACATTTTAATCATATTCTCCAGATGGCAGATGATTCTCAAACCGGTGAGATCGGCAGCCATGAAGCAAATACTTACCTGATAGAATTTGAGAACAATTTCGGGATCAGCAGAAAGAAAATATGGATACGGCGAATAACGATCGCTGCTTCATTTCTTACTATCGTTCTTATTTCCCTATGGTACCTGTTTGGTGATAATAAAAAATCAAATTCCAGCCCTGCAAAACTCCGTGAGCTTGTTGCCGGTAAAGGGACCCGCTCGAGAGTTGTTTTGCCCGACAATTCAATCGTTTTTTTGAACGCTGATACCAAACTGAATTACCCACCGCAATTCAATAACAATGTCCGGGACGTGTACCTGGATGGTGAAGCCTTTTTCGAGGTAACCAAGGATCCAAACAAACCTTTTATCGTACATACTTCAGGAATGGAAGTAAAAGTCGTAGGCACATCATTTAACGTTAAAGCATATTCAGCCGACAAACTGATTGAAACAAGTCTTTTAACCGGGAGCATTGAGGTATCTGTTAAGAACAGACCAAATGAAAAGATCATACTTTCTCCAAATGAAAAACTGGTGATTAAAAATTACATCCCGATTGTCTCAGCAAACACGGAAAAAGAAATAAGTGTCAAACCCGAGATCGCGATCAATCAGTTGAAGCCAGATGCAACAGACAGCGCCTTTATTGAAACACAATGGGTGGAAGACAAACTGGTCTTTCGTGACAAGACCTTTGAAGAAGTAGCAACAATGATGGAAAGATGGTACGATATAACAATTGAAATAAATAATGATGAATTGAAGCACACGTTGCTTAATGGCACGTTTCAAAATGAAACAATCGAGCAGGCGCTGGATGCTTTAAAGTTCATCAAGAGTTTTCAATACCAAAAAACTGACGAAATAATAAAAATATATAAATGAGCTTATGCGAAAGAAAAACGAGGATACAACATAAAATTGGGGCGGTAAATGTTGCTGCATTTCCTGCCCGGTTAGCAAGCGTAATCAGTCTGGTTAACAACCTGAAATTTCATTAACCCCTCAAATGTAATTATGAAAAAATATGACAAGGGTTCAAACATATTAATGGGTTTGAATTATCAAAAGTTCATAAAAGTTATGAAACTAACCATTGCATTATTGACACTTATTTGTCTGCAGGTTTCTGCGAAAACTTATTCGCAGGATAAGATAACATTGAAGATGAATGCAACAGAAATGAAAAAAGTACTGTTTGCCATCGAGAAAAAAACAAATTTTCGATTCTTATTCAGTGAAGAAATCATAAAAAACCAGCCTCCGGTCTCCATTGATGTTGTTGATGCGCCGATTGATGAAGTGATGAACAGGCTGCTTGAAAATTCCGGAATAAGTTATAAAATCATAAATGCCACCCTGGTTGTACTGAGAAAAGGAGTAACTGCAGCTGAGATAAATGTCAGGGAGGTGAGAGTGACCGGAAAGGTAAGTTCCCCATCCGGCGAAGCGCTTATAGGTGTAAGTGTAAAGGTTAAGAATTCATCAGTAGGAACAACCACTGATGGCAATGGCAATTATGCTATCACGGTACCTGATGACGCTGTGCTTGAATTCAGCTATGTTGGTTTTACAAGCGTTGAGGAAAGAGTCGCCGGGCGAAATGTTATAAATGTTACTCTTCAGGTATCCACCCAGGTTTTGGATCAGGTAGTGGTGGTTGGTTATGGTACGCAGAGAAAAAGGGATTTAACAGGTTCTATTACCTCTTTAAAAGGAGAGGAAGTTGCAAAAATGCCTGCCACGAATCCTATAGCATCCCTGCAGGGAAAAGTACCGGGACTTACAATTTCGAACTCCGGCCGAGCAGGTTCAAGTCCTGTAGTTCGCATCCGTGGCGTAAATAGCACTAATAGCGCAAGCCCCGTATATGTAGTGGATGGGATCTTACAGGATAATATTGACTTCTTGAACCCGGCAGATATTGAAACGATTGATATTCTTCGTGACCCATCATCAATCGCTATTTATGGCATGAGAGGAGCAAATGGTGTCATTGCAGTCACTACAAAAAAAGCGGCAAGAGGTCAAACAAGAATAAATCTCCAAAGTTCTGTCGGTATCCAGCGTGTACAGGATAAAATTGAGGTTACTGATGCCGAGGGTTTTAAAAGACTGTATACTGCACAGCTGGCTAACCTTAATGCGATGCCTTTTGACTATACTAATTACACAGCAAACACAAACTGGCAGGACCTTGTTCTGCAAGATGCGATAATTACATCCAATAATATTAGCCTGTCAAATAGCGGTGATAAAACAACAACCTATCTGAATCTGGGTTATACTAACCAGGAAGGTGTGTTAAAGAATGACAAGTATGAACGTTTTCTTATCCGACTGAATGAAGAAATAAAATTCAATAATAACATAAAAGCAGGAGGCGAGATAACTGGTTATCACTTTATCAGCAACCCGCCTGCTGCATCGATCACTAATGCATTATGGGCTGCGCCAATTGTACCAATACAATTTGATGAGAATACTTATTATAGTATGCCTTCTTTTCAACGGGCGCAGGTTGGCAACCCGATAGCGACATTAATGCGAAACGACAGAAATTCAGTAAATAAAGGTTATCGTGTAGTTGGAAATGTGTTTGCAGAAATTAAATTCCTGAAAAGTTTTACATGGAAATCTGTTGTTTACGGGGATTTTGGTTTTAATACCGGAAGAAGCTATACGCGACTTCCCTTTTCCTTTATTAATCTTGGAGAAGGAATTTCTCCTACAACCACCACCTTTGATAATTCTGCCAGGACATCGGTCACTCAGGACCAAAGTGAGTCAAAACGTTTTCAGCAAGATCATTATCTGACTTATGATAAAAGATTCGCGGGAGGTCACTCGTTAACTACTGTGGCTGGATTTACTACTATTTATAATAGTAGCTCTTCCGTTTTTGGAACAAGACGTGATACTGCCATCAATGTTCCGGACAATCCTGATTATTGGTATTTGGGAATTGTGAATGCAAACAACCCGCTTTCCAATGGCGGAGGTGGTAGCGAAGACGCGCTATTTGGATCCTTTATCAGGGCGGCTTATACATACCAGGGAAAATATTTATTAAATGCAACTCTTCGAAGGGATGGGAGCTCAAAATTTGCTCCTGAAAACAGGTGGGGAACATTTGGAAGTATAGGTGCAGGCTGGGTTGTAAGCCAGGAAAATTTCTTCAATGACTTTGACGGAATTGATTATCTGAAAGTCCGCGCTGCCTGGGGGCTGACAGGTAATTCTAATGGCATTGCCAATAATCTCTATTTGCCCGGAATTCAAAATGCCTCCACCGCAATTTTTGGTGATAACGTCTATACATCTATACAAGCAGCGTATGAACCGGATCCGGATCTCCATTTTGAAGTTGTAAAGGGATTTGACGTGGGTTTTGATACACGTTTATTAAGTAATAGACTGAATACGGAGATAACACTTTATAACAGAAAAACGACAGACATTCTTACCCTGGTTCCTCGTCTTGCAACAGCTTCAAACTCTGATGTACCTTATTATACTAACCTGGGAGAGATAACAAACAAAGGCATTGAAGTGAATCTGGGTTGGAGTGACGGTATTGGCAAAGATTTCAAATATTCAATTAGCGGAAACTTTAGCTATAACAAAAACAAAGTTGAAGCCATTGGTGATAAATTCGATTTCCAGATCACGGGTAACGGCGGAGTTAATCTTACCACAACAGGTCAGTCGATCGGTTATTTTTATGGTTATACCCAGGTAGGCGTTTATCAGTCTACGGCGGACCTGGCTAAAATACCTGCCCTCTCAAATTCATTACCTGGTGATATTGCTTATGCTGATATTAATGGTGACGGGGTGATCACCCCTGCGGATAGAGGAAACATAGGCTCACCATTCCCTGAATATAATTTTGGCGCAAATATTTCATTGGAATATAAAGGATTTGACCTGGATATCCAAGGACAAGGTGCCGCAGGACATAAAATATATACACAAAGACGTACCGCTACTTTCGCTGTGCTGAATTATGAAACAATGCGATTGAATGCATGGACAGGTCCGGGAACAACTAATATCGAACCTATACTTGACAATACCCGCGGTAATAACTTCCTGATGAGCACTTATTACCTTGAACCCGGTGATTTTTTCAGAATAAGAACTTTACAATTGGGTTATACATTCAAACCATCATTACTTTCAAAAGCAGGAATTCAGAAAGCAAGGATCTATGTCAGCGGGCAAAATGTGAAAACCTGGAGCAGGGTAACTGGTTATTCACCTGAACCCCTGATCGGTAGTATTCTTGGTGGTGGTGCGGATAACGGCGCATATCCTGTTCCGGCAATTTATTCATTTGGTATCAATCTAACTTTTTAAAAAATTAGTATATGAAATCACTAAATAAGGTCTACGGTATTGTTAGTGTCGTACTAATCATTACCATTGTTGTTTCACAAAGCGGGTGTAAAAGATTTTTAGACACAGATGCACAAGGCAGTTATAACCTGGATGATTATCCCTATCCGGGTGGTTCTGGCCCTTATGATCAGTTCATTTTTGCTGCCTACAACGACTTACGCCAATTTAATGTGCACAGTCAATCATTCATTACTGCTTCAAGCATTCGCAGTGATGATGCCGACAAAGGAAGTACACCTGCTGATGGCGGTGCCAATGCTATTGATATG
>JAICPX010000079.1 GCA_025929635.1 Chitinophagaceae bacterium | reverse complement strand
CGACAATTTGTATAGAAAACACCGGCAACTTCTCGATTCCTATTCATTTAATGAAGACATTTCGGCCTGGGAAACCGAATTTTTTGAGGGGATTGAATTTTTGAAAGGATTAAATATCGTTTCGGGAGAGTATTTTATTAATGAACATTTGTCATCAGGAAAAAAGATATTGGCGGAAGGCGCCCAGGGAAGCATGCTTGATATCGATTTTGGTACATTTCCCTTTGTTACTTCGTCCAATACGATCACTGCTGGCGTTTGTAGTGGTTTGGGTGTTGCGCCTCAAACGATAAAAGAAGTGCTGGGTGTGACAAAAGCGTATTGCACCCGTGTTGGCGGCGGGCCGTTTCCGACCGAACTTGACGATGCAACCGGCGAAAAATTAAGAAAAATTGGAAATGAATTTGGCGCAACTACAGGCCGGCCACGTCGTTGTGGTTGGATCGACCTGGTGGCTTTGAAATTTGCCTGCATGATAAACGGCGTGACAAAAATTGTCATGACAAAAGCAGATGTGCTGGATGCCTTTAATGAATTACAAGTTTGCACAGCATATCAGTTAAATGGAAAGAACACGGAGGAAGTTCCCTATCAAATGACGGGAATTGACCTTGTTCCTGTGTTTAAATCTTTCAAAGGGTGGAAAACCGATTCTTCGGCAATAAAGGTTGAAAAAGATTTGCCTGCAGCCATGCAGCAATACGTACAGTTTATTAATCAATACCTGGGAGTAAAGGTGAATTATATTTCCAATGGGCCGGGCAGAGATCAGATAGTTTCACTATCTTGAAAAAAGAACAATAAAAAATAATTACAAAAATTTGGAAGTTTTACAACTTCTCTGAAATTTTACATTGATTAATTTTATTGGAATATGACAATGAAATCTGGTAAAGGAAAAAAGTCCGGCGACAATCATACGCCATCTTCCGGTAATGATAAGAAAACATCATCAAAGAAAAAGCAGGAAGAAATAGAAGATGATGATGACGAACAAGTGGAAGAAGATGAACTGCTGGATGTGAAGGCTTCTAAGAAGGGAAGCAAAGCTGTTGCTTCAAAGAAGGCAAGTGAAGATGAAGATGATGACGATGATGCAGGGGATGATGAACCGGATGATTGGGAAAAACCTGAAGAGGAAGAGGAATGGGATCCTGACTTCGATGAATTTGATATTCCCGCATCAAAAGGTAAGAAGGCCGGCGCTGGCGGTGGAAAAAAAGGTGCTGGTGATGAAGATGATTTTAAAGTTGATGATGAGTTTAAAGAAATGGGGCTATATAATGACAGCTACGAGGATGATGAAGAAGACGACTACTAATAAGTATTTTATTTTCCGACTTATATTTTGAGCGCAACCAATACTAACTGCATTTTTACAATCACAGATCTGGAGAATGCAAAGAAAAAAATGCTGAACTGGGCAAACCGGTTTGGCATTTTTTGTTTTTTGGACAATAACAGGTATCAAACGGATTATCATTCAGTAGAATGTTTGTTGGCTGCCGGGGCGAAAAATAGTTTTACCGGCAATACATTAACCGGGCTCCAGGAATTTATTGATGAAAGACCAGGCTGGCTTTTTGGACATTTAGGCTACGATTTGAAGAGTCAAATTGAGGGAGTCAGCTCAAGTCGCACGGATAGAGTTGGCTTTCCTGACAGTTTTTTCTTTGAACCGGAGGTCATGATCAGGCTTTCTGAGAATGAGATGAAGATTGAGGTTAAGGATGAGGTTGTCCGTAAGGACTCCTTCGGAGACGCTGAGGGAATTTTTGATGAGATCATGGATGCGGAATCCTCAATGGCTGATGACCGACAGGATATTTACATAAAGCAGCGGGTTTCAAAAGAAGAATATATTGAGACAATTGAAAAATTGAAGAAACATATACTTCGTGGCGATTGTTATGAAATAAACTATTGCATGGAGTTTTTCGCGGAAAATGCGCTAATTGATCCACTATCAGTTTATCAAAAACTCAGCAGCACATCGCCAAATCCTTTTTCCGCACTATATAAATTAGAAGACAAATGGCTGATCTGTGCCAGCCCCGAAAGATTTTTAAAAAAGGAAGGGAATAAAATTTTATCACAACCGATCAAAGGCACCTCTTCAAGATTTTTAAAAGATGACACGAAAGATAGAAAAAGCAAGGAGGCGCTTTTTATAAGCGAAAAGGATCGATCCGAAAATGTGATGGTTGTTGATCTGGTCCGTAATGATCTTGCCCGCGTATGCAAAGAAGGTACGGTGAAGGTAGATGAACTATTCGGTGTCTATTCTTTTCCACAGGTACACCAGATGATATCGACAGTAAGTGGTGAGTTAAACGATAATACTTCGTTTACAGACATTATCAGAGCCACATTCCCGATGGGTTCAATGACCGGTGCACCGAAAAGAAAGGTGATGGAATTGATCGAAAAATATGAAAGATCAAGAAGGGGAATTTTCTCGGGGGCGCGTGGATACACCTCACCCCTTAATCCCCTCTCCCCGTCATCGCGAGCGAAGCGAAGCAAGTGGAGAGGGGTTGGGGGTGAGGTTAATTTCGACTTTAATGTCGTTATCCGAAGCATTATGTACAATGCTTCTGAAAAATACCTTTCATTTATGGCGGGCTCGGGAATTACTTTTTATAGTGATGCAGAAAAAGAATATGAGGAATGTTTATTGAAGGCGGAAGCGATGAGGGGAGCAATTTCGAACTGACTATTTTGTAGGTTTTTTGTCAGTGCCGGTTTTTGCCGGCGTAGAAATCGACTGCTTAAAATTATTTAGCATTATTTGTAAACTTTCGTTGAGGATATCATAACGTTTTGCCATAAATAACTCCATCTTATCGGCCGGCAATCTTAATTCATATTTACCATTATGAGTGATCAGTTTATCAAAATCAGGATTATAACGATTGAATTCACTGGTTGAGAAAGTGATATGTTTTGTGATCACTGAAGAATTATACCTGCCGCTGATTGCCTGCACCTTTGAGGTCTTCATTTCATTGTCGGTTAAATTCTTTGCAGCAGGATTCTTGTCAGAAGCCTGTCTTAAAACCTCTGTTTCATCTTTTGTCAGGGTTGTTATACCTCCATCGCCTTCCATGATATAATGTGTGCCAATAAATTTTTTTACATGATCTCTTGATTCAGCCGGCAGGAAATGTTGCAGGTCCCAGAAATTCCTGCTTTTGCTTTTCCTGATGGCGGCATCTACATTTCCAGGTCCCCCATTATACGCGGCGATCACCAGCAGCCAATCACCGTAAATATTATATAGCTCATTCAAATATTTTGCAGCGGCGTGCGTGCTTTTATAATAATCAGTTCTTTCATCAAGCCATTCATTTATTTTCAATCCAAATCGTCTGCCGGTTGCGGGCATAAACTGCCACGGACCAACCGCACCTGCCCATGAAACAGCATATGTTTTTAAATAGGATTCAATAACCGCCAGGTATTTTAGTTCTTTTGGCAAACCATGATAGGTGAGCACTGCGTCGATCATGTCAAAGTAAGGACGACCCCAGCCCTTTAATTTTTCTAAACTCCTTTTGTTTTTCGCCATATAATCTTCAACAAAACTGATGGCACGGGTATTCAGCTGAACCTGGGATAAGCCGTCTTCTTCAGGTTTGGCTACAAAAAGATCTTTAAAGCCGGCTTTTGGATCGTTAACAACTGCGACAGGTTTGATCGTTGAATCAATAGGTTCTTTATACAGTCTTGACCTTGACAGATCTCTTATTGAATCTACCGGCTGTTGTGCAGAAACCGCAACAGATATAATAAACAGCGCTATAACAGACAAAAACCGCATTATTATTTTTTCTTCAAAGGAGTCCTTTCGGACAATTGCATCAATTGCTCCGATGCCTGGAGCAAAGATAGTTCGTTAAACTGTTTTGCCATGAGCTGAAGACCAAACGGCATGCCATTAGAGTGTTTAAATAATGGTAAAGATATCCCGGGTATACCCGTAAGATTTGCAAATACCGTATAAATATCAGCGAGGTACATTGCAATCGGGTCATCAGCTTTTTCGCCGATCTTAAATGCGACTGATGGTGATGTGGGCATCAGTATAAAGTCAAAATCTTTGAAAACCTGGTCAGTTTTTTCAACGAGTTTGCGTCTTACCTTTTGGGCTTTGGTAAAATAAGCATCGTAATAACCAGTGCTTAGAACAAATGTTCCCAGCATTATCCTTCGCTTCACTTCCTTGCCAAAACCTTCAGTCCGATTATGTTTGTAAAACCCTGTTAAATCAGTTGATGGTGTTGAAGAACGGTAGCCATACCGGACACCATCGTATCGAGAAAGATTTGATGATGCTTCAGCCGTTGTAAGAATATAATAGGCCGGAACAATATAATCGAGGTATTCGAAACTCAATCCGCTTACTTCGTGGCCCTGGTTTTTTAGTTGCTCACTGATTTTTTTTATTTCGTTACCAATCTCATGATCAAGCGAAGGATGTTCTAATGTTTCTTTGAAATAAGCAAAACGAAATTTCTTATTTGCTGTCAATGATCCAGAATATCTCTCAACTGGCCTTTGTGAAACGGTGCTGTCATACTCATCAGGGCCTGCTATCACCTCCAGCATTCTGCCTGCATCTTCAACATTATTTGCAAAGATCCCGATCTGGTCAAATGAAGAGGCATAAGCGATCAGACCATATCTTGAGATGCGGCCATAACCGGGTTTTAACCCAACGATGCCGCAGAAATCTGCCGGTTGACGAACAGACCCGCCGGTATCGCTTCCCAATGAACTCATGCAAAGCCCCGCCTGGACTGCTACAGCTGAGCCACCAGATGAACCACCAGGTACTCTTGATTCATCGGCAGCATTCAACACCTTACCATACACCGAGTTTTCATTAGTTGAGCCCATTGCAAATTCATCGCAATTGCAAATACCAATAATAATGGCTTCCTCATCAAGAAGCTTTTGAACAGCCGTTGCAGAAAAAATGGAAACGAAATTTTTTAGAATACCTGATGCAGCAGAAACAGGATGATCTTTGTAACAAATAACATCTTTGATCGCGATCACAACACCATGTAATTGACCGGTCGCTTTTGCCGGTCCTCTTTTTTTATCCAGTTCTTTGGCAGTCTTTAATGCTTCATCGGCGAAAACATGAACAAATGCATTCAGGTGTTTACTTTGATCGATCCTTGAAAGATAGTGACGGACAGCATCAGTACAGGAAGTTTTACCCTGTGCCAGATCAAGTTGGTATTGTTTAATAGAAGTGTACTCAAACAAAAGCAGGAGCCTTTATCGATAAAACTGGAGAAAGTGCAACTTAATTAGAAGGAGTAGTTTTACTGTCTTTCTCAGCAATGCTTTCCTCTAATTCCTTTCTCACATTGTCTTTTGCATCTTTGAATTCACGAACGCCTCTTCCGAGACCACGCATCAATTCGGGAATCTTCTTACCGCCAAATAACAGTAATACTACAAATGCAATTAAGAGTATTTCAGTCCAACCGAGATTCATAAAGAAAATTTTAAGATGAAGGACAAAGTTAGTGCAAATTAAAGTCCGTTTAGAATTAATTTGTTAAGCTGATGTAAAGCCAAAAAGAAGCGACCGTTAGTATCGGTCGCAAATGAATTAAACGTGTTTTTATTGTTGTTCTGCGGCTTCAACAGCACGGCGTTTTTCACGGATCCTGGCACTCTTGCCGCTGCGGCCACGCATATAGTAAAGCTTTGCCCTGCGAACGCGACCGCTTTTATTTACTTCAATCGATTCAATGTTTGGCGAATAAAGCGGGAAAAGTCTTTCGACACCCACGCCATCCGAAATCTTGCGAACTGTGAAACTTGCAGTAGCACCACTGCCCTGGCGTTTGATCACATCGCCTTTAAAACTCTGGATCCTCTCTTTGTTACCTTCGATGATCTTATAGTTAACGGTAACATTATCACCGGATTTGAATTCAGGGATCTCTTTCTTGCCGGTCAGTTGCTCGTGCACAAAATTTATAGCGTTCGTATTCATGATGTTCAGTTTTGAGAAGGGGACGCAAAAGTAAGGTAAAGATCTTAGATTTTAGATTGCGGATTTTAGATTTTTAGGTTAATCCCTTATTTATTTCTTAATGGTTGAAAGACAGAGTTTCAAGCCAAATCCGCAATCTAAGATCCAAGATCTGAAATGGTTATCTTGCCACATTCACCGCTCTCTTTTCCCTTATGACTGTCACTTTTATTTGCCCGGGGAAGGTCATTTCGTTTTGGATCTTCTGAGCTATTTCAAAAGAGAGTTTTTCTGAATCCTGGTCAGACACTTTATCAGCTTCTACGATCACACGCAGTTCCCGACCGGCCTGGATAGCATAGGCTTTTTCCACCCCATTATAGGTCATTGCGAGGTTCTCAAGATCTTTGATACGCTGCAAATATTGCTGCATGATCTCGCGGCGGGCACCAGGCCTTGCCCCACTGATCGCATCACATGCCTGGACGATCGGGGAGATCACATACTGCATTTCTATTTCATCATGGTGGGCACCGATAGCATTGATGACTGCCGGGTTTTCACCATATTTTTCGGCAAGCTTGGCACCTAATAATGCATGGCTGAGTTCAGTTTCCTCGTCAGGCACTTTCCCTATGTCATGAAGGAGGCCGGCACGTTTTGCCAGTTTTGGATTCATGCCAAGCTCAGAAGCCATGATGGCACAAAGATTTGCCACCTCGCGGCTATGCATCAGTAAGTTCTGGCCATAAGAAGAACGGAAACGCATACGACCAACCATTCTTACCAGTTCTTTATGCAGCCCATGAATGCCTAATTCAATGACTGTTCTTTCACCGATCTCCATCACCTGTTCTTCAATTTGCTTGCGGGTTTTATCCACCACTTCTTCAATTCGTGCAGGGTGGATACGACCATCTGCGACCAATCTTTGTAAACTCAACCTGGCAATCTCACGGCGAAGCGGATCAAATGATGAAAGAACGATCGCTTCAGGAGTATCGTCCACGATAAGATCCACACCTGTTGCTGCTTCGATAGCTCGGATATTTCTTCCTTCACGACCGATTATCTGGCCCTTTACCTCGTCACTTTCAAGATTGAAGACAGTGATTGAATTCTCAATTGCCTGTTCAGCCGCAGTTCGCTGGATCGTTTGAATAATGATCTTTCTTGCTTCTTTATTTGCTTTTTGTTTCGCGTCCTCTATGATTTCCTGCTGCGCAGCCAGGGCCTTTGTCTGGGCTTCTTGTTTCAGGCTTTCCACCAATTGCGTTTTTGCTTCATCGGCAGTAAGCCCTGCAATTTTTTCAAGCCGGCGGATATGTTCTTCCTGGTGTTTTTCTAATTCGGTTCTTTTAATATTTACCAGCTCGATCTGCCTGTTAAGATTGTCCTTGATAGCTTCATTTTCTTTTATATGCTTATCAAGGTTTGACTCTTTTTGATTGATGGATTGCTCTTTTTGGCGAATCCGGTTCTCAGCGTCATTGATCTTCTTGTTCTTTTCAAAAACCTCTTTGTCGTGATTGGATTTCATCTGGACAAAGCGTTCTTTGGCCTCGAGTTCTTTTTCTTTTTTGAAAGTTTCGCCTCTGAGTTCGGCTTCTTTGATGATGTTTTGAGCAAGTAATTCGGCGTCAGCTATTTGTTTTTTTGTGTTTTTGGCAAAGATGAGCTTACCCGCTAAAATGCCCATGATAAGCCCTGCACCTCCAATAATGGCAAACAATATATTTTGATCCATGAATATTAAGTTTGATTGATTTCACAATGCTTGTTTTAAATGTCCGGACCTGGTTTCTAACGGTCAGGTAATCAGCGAAGATACAAAACGGCGGGAAGTGATGAAATCAATGTTGGATTTATCAATGTATTGGAAAACTTACGATTGAAGCTGTCCATCCAGCATTTTTTCCAATAAATTCAATTTATCGGTTATATTTTCCCTCTCGATATCTGTAGCAGGGTTTTCCATTTGATCCGTTGCATACCAAACCAGCGCCATAGCAACATAATCCTGCATATCCTTTCCGGCAAACATGGTTTTGAATTCAACGATCTTGTCATTAATGGTTTTTACTGTTTTGCGAACTACCTCTTCATCCTTTGGATGCAATTTTATCCGGTAGCTCCGGTCGGCGATGGTTATTGTGGCGGGAATCAGTTGTTCGGACATGTTTGTGAGTTGTGAGTTGTGAATGGTGATTGATGTCGTCCAATCACTCACTTAAAAGAGCAATGCAACGGTCAATTTCTTTAATGTATGAGTTGATACGTTTTTCAAATTCCTTTTTATCGTTATGGTCCCAGTCCCCTGATGTGATCTTCAACACATCTACTTGCTGTTTAAGGTCCTCGATAGTTTGTTGGTTGGTAAAAGAATGAGTCCGATTCTTGTCCAACTCTTCTTTTAGCCGCAAATTCTCCTTCTGAAGTGCGGAGTGGTCCTTCAGCACTTGTTGTAGTTTATCCTGGATTCTCTTCAGCTGAACTTCTAGATCTGACATAGTTCTGTAAAGTTTTAGAGGCCTTCGGACAATGCTAAATGTTCAATTTTCAACGCTCAATCCGTAGTCCTGGACTTGAATATTGAGCATTGATAGTTGAGCATTGAACATTATTTTCTTATCTCCGCATTTAGCTCTTTTTCAAGCGCCGATCTTATTTGATTCATCCATCCATCGATCTCTTTATCAGTAAGTGTTTTTTCCTCATCTAAAAAGGTAAAGCTTACTGCTATCGACTTCTTATCAGCTCCGAGCTTTTCGCTTTCGAATATATCAAAGAGTTTGACCTCCTGTAATTTGTCAAGCTTTAATTTATTCACCGAATTTTCCACGTCCGCATAACCCAGCTGTTTTGACACTACCATTGAAATGTCCCTTATCACCGAGGGGAACCTGGGAAGTTCTTTTATTACGGGAGTTTGGTGTAAAACCAATTTTAATACAGCATCCCAGTTAAACGCCCCAAAGAATACAGGTTGCCTGATCCCAAATTGCGCAAGCAATGCCTGATTCACTTCACCCGCGCCCGCCACTAATTCACCATTTGATTTATAGACAATATGGTCATGTAATTTTGGTACAGGCAATGCTTCAATTGCATCAGGCTTTATTCCCAACAACTCCAATATCGCCGAAACCACTCCTTTTACATAAAAAAAATCCGATGCCAATGCCTTTCCCTTCCAGGTCTGGTCAGTCACATTACCACTTACCACCATACAATATTGTTCCATTTCGTGATACCTGCCGGCACCGCTTGTAAAATAACCTTTGCCAAATTCAAAAAGCTTCAGATCGTTATTCTTATGATTCAAATTACGGGCTACAACTTCTAAGCTCGTTTCCAATAATGATGGCCGGAGAATATTCAGCTCGGTACTCAAGCTGTTCAGCATTTTCACCATTTGATGCTTTTCTTCTTCCGTGAAATAGGCGGCATTGGTGATCGAGTTGGTCATCATCTCATTAAAACCAAGCCCGACAAAATAATTCGCAACCTTTTCTTTTAATGCATGACCGAGATAGTTTTCTTCAACCGATGGGGTGATGGTGATGGCGGTGGGGATCTCGACATTGTCTAGCCCATCAATTCTTAAGATCTCTTCAACAATATCAGCGGGTAATGAAATGTCAGGTTTGCTGAAGGGAACAGCTACCCGGGTCTCATCAATTCCTTCTTTTACCATTTCAAAACCCAGGCTGGTCAAAATATTCTTTACCGTGTCCTGATGATAATTCTTGCCACTCAGCTTTTTCAGGTAATGATGTTTAATTGAAATTTCGGTTTTGTTGACGGGGTCAGGGTATACATCAACAATTTCAGAAGCAATTTGTCCACCACAAAGTTCTTTGATCATCAAAGCGGCACGTTTCAATACAATAACGGTATTTGAAATATCGATATTTTTTTCAAAACGTGTAGCAGCATCGGTTCTTAACCCGTGACGAAAACTTGTTTTCCTGATGTCAACCGGGTTAAACCAGGCGCTTTCCAAAAAAATGTTGCTTGTCTTTTCCGTTACACCGGAATGCAATCCACCAAACACCCCGGCAATACACATTCCACCTTCCGCATCACAGATCATCAGGTCTTCTTTGCTAAGTGTTCTTTCTTTTTCATCAAGTGTAATGAACCTGGTTTCTTCAGGAAGATTCCTGACAATGACCTGTTTTCCCCTGATCTCATTTGCATCAAAAGCATGAAGCGGCTGACCTGTTTCATGCTGAATAAAATTGGTGATATCAACTATATTATTGATTGGGCGCAGGCCGATAGCTTTTAGTCTTTGTTGCAGCCATAGCGGCGATTCTTTAATTGTCACCCCCGTTATGCTTACACCACTATAACGCTGACACGATTTTTCATTTTCAACGGTAACGGAAACCGTCAAAGATCTATTATCGGTCTTAAATGAATTGGTCGTTGGAATTTTGGGTCTGTAGTGTTTTTTATCATGATGGCTTAAATACGCACAAACATCTTTTGCAACGCCCCAATGACTCATAGCGTCCATCCGGTTTGGTGTAATTCCCAGTTCGTAGATCCAGTCTTCATAGGGTTGAAAATACTCAACTGCGGGAGTTCCTGCTATTGCATCTTCTTTTAACACCAAAATGCCCTCATGTGAAGCTCCCAACCCAATTTCATCTTCGGCGCAGATCATTCCATGACTTTCTACACTCCTGATCTTCGCCACTTTCATTGTCAGTGGTTCATTATTTATTGGATAGATAGTGGTACCGACCTTAGCCACCACCACTTTTTGCCCGGCCGCAACATTGGGAGCACCACAAACTATTTGCAAAGGCTCACCATTTCCTACGCTAACTTTTGTCAGGGTGAGCTTATCAGCATTAGGATGTTTTTCTGTTGAAAGCACTTCACCAATCACCAGCCCTTTTAATCCACCTTTTATTTCCTCATATTTTTCAAAACTTTCTACCTCCAAACCAATCGAAGTAAGGATCCTCGCCAGTCTTTCAGGTTCCACAGTCACAGTTAAGTATTCACTGAGCCATTTGTAAGAGATCGTCATGTTAACTTGCTTCTTTTATAAGCTGCGAAGATAAGGAAAGCGCGAGGCATGATAACCGGTATAGAAAACAATTGGAGCCGGGCAAACAGCGGCAACCGGTTTAATTTTCTGTTGCAGATCAAAAAAAATTTTTTTACTTTACTTTCGGTTTTCGTCCTCCTGATAACTCTTCTCTGATTAAGCAAAGACAATTTTATTGCCAGTTTAAACTACGTCAAAGATTTCATGATTGCTGATTACCTGATAACGATACAAACCCGATAATTCATCTTAAATGATCAGAAGTTTTGAAAATATCTCCGGCATAAAAGAAAGAAAACAAGAGCTTATTGAAAAATTATTAGTCAACGAAATTTTGCGCGAAGAATTAGTTGAATTGCGGGACAAGGTCAATGCCGATGATCTTTCGAACATTTTGCAACGGATCTATGATCTTAATGAAACGTATATCTTCAAGCTTGCGGCAGTAGAAACGATGGTTGAAAAACTGAATAAGATCAAGAACAGCCAGCGGAACCAGGTTTTTTTTAAAAAGATCCGCGGGGGTTTTCGCAAGATCAAAAATGATTCTTCCAGCGATGGATCCCGCAAAGAAGGTTCTCCCGGCGATAATCCTCATATTACGGTTGTTGCAGAAGGAGATTCCTGGTTCAATTATCCAATCATTCTTACCGACATCATCGATCGTATCATTATGGAGAATGACCTGGCAGTATACAGTATTGCCTCAGGAGGAGATTGGCTGCTGAATATGCTTTCCGGCAGGCAGTATGTGGAAGAGCTTTCCATTTCACATCCGGATTGGTTTTTAATAAGTGGTGGAGGCAATGACCTTGTAGGCGCCCGCCGACTTGCTACGATATTGCAGCCTGCCGGGGAGAGTGTTGAGTTTGAAAAGAATGAGTGGGCGAAGCATCTCATCCTTGAATTTGCAGAAAAATCGATTATACCGCTGAAAGAGGATTTTCATGAAGGCCTTCAATACCTTTCCAAAGATTTTTATGCATTGCTGATGTTCTTTCATTTACAGTATTATTTCCTGTTTAAGGGCCTGTTGAAAACGGAAGAAAACTGCATTTCAAAATTTGCCGGGCTCAGGATCATTACACAGGGATATGATTACCCGATACCATCGCACAATATAAAGTTTGGCATAAACCCCTTAAGATGGTATATCCCTTTCGTAAGAAAGTTTTTGGGCCACGGCAGCTGGTTAAAAACGCCCCTACAGATAAGAGGGATCAATGATAATAGTCAGCAGCAAGTTTTATACGCAATGATCTATCTTTTTAATGAAATGATGATTGAGTTGGGGGATATTTTCAATAAACAACATGAGGAGCAGAAGATATTTCATATTGATTCAAGGGATTCGGTCGGTGAAGACGGCTGGACCGATGAATTACACCCGACTCCAGTACATTTTATAAAGACCGGGCAGACATTTATTGATTGTATTAAGCAAAAAAAAACGCCTACTTACGGAAATGTTTATGTAGTTAAAAAATGTAATCCATGAAAAAATTCCCGATCATAATTTGGACAGGCTTCCTCGTTATTATGTCCCTATTTTTTTACTTTGGCCGATGTTTTAACCAACCAGGCGTGTCGGGAATAGTTGCCTTCGAATTTGCCAACGCGACCCAAGGACAAATTATACTCACGATATGGGAATACAAAGGATTGCTAAATCTTGCGAAATGGATGATATGGATTGATTTTGCTTACATCTTTTTTTACGTTTCAATCATTATTACTCTTTCCAACCGGCAGATCCGGAAGGAACCATCTGTTAGTTTAAACGCATTACTCAGGGCAAATTTCTTCTTTGCCTTTTTAGCAGGATTTCTGGATGTTATAGAAAATATCTCGCTTTTGTATAATATCCGATCCTGGGAGACAAGTTATTTTAATGCTGTCTGGGCAACCTGGTTGAAATTTATACTTATCGGATGGACAGTACTGATATGGCTGATATCTTTTATTAAATCTAAAATAAATCAATGGACCTGGAGATCCGGGAATTCTACTTAAGGAGACATTTTCATAAGTTTTATTCTTCGAACAATTGTTTGCAATTTTTTTTCGCAGGTAAGTGAATATTTTTAATCTGGTCAGCAATTTTTTTTATCTAAATTACGGTGATGGTTATAAAACCCGATGTGGAAAAACTTGTGAAGTATTAGTCAGGAAAGAAAAAATTTTTTTGTCTGCATTTGGTTATATATTCGCCATCTGACTGAGGGATAACATTTCGAACCTACCAAAATTAATTTCTG
>JAICPX010000686.1 GCA_025929635.1 Chitinophagaceae bacterium | reverse complement strand
CTGCCGGCCTGTAACTGGATGCTTGAATTGGGAGCTATGGTGATTGGTACGGAAACCGAACTGATTTTGAAAAGCCGCTGGGTGGTGCCTTCGAAATTATTAAAGGCCGGTTTCCGTTTCAAATATGAAAAAATTGAAGATGCAATCGGCGAGATTATAAAAAATACCCCGAAGAAAGATTATCAGCTCTTTTAGGTGGCAATGCTTTTGCAATAAACCTTTGCAAGCAAAAGTTGTTAGTTTTAGGTATGGGATCGAATCAAAAGAAAACACTTGTTCTCGGCGCTTCCGCCAACCCGGCCAGGTATAGTTATCTTGCCATTAACCGGCTGCGTAATCATAACCACCCCGTAGTAGCTATTGGCCGCAAAACTCAAAAGGTGTTTGATGTGGAAGTGGGTACTGAAAAAAAGCCATTCGACAATGTGGATACGGTCACCCTGTACCTGAACCCCAAAAACCAGGAACAGTACTACGATTATATACTTTCGCTCAATCCCAGGAGGATCATCTTCAATCCCGGCACCGAAAATGACGAGCTGGTAAGGCTGGCCCATCAAAAAGGCATTCAAACCACCGAAGGATGCACCCTGGTAATGCTAAGCACGGGACAATACTAAAGCAGAATTACTATCGGCACTAAGGGGAATTACTATAACCTTTATACCTTTTAGTCGGTTGATTGACAGAATACAATTTTGTCTATCTATATAAAATATCAATACTCCATTTTCGTTTTTATAGTGTTGATCGCTTATCCTATCTATTAATTTGTTGACCGTACCCTAAGCCCGATTA
This sequence comes from Chitinophagaceae bacterium, assembly GCA_025929635.1. GTDB lineage: Bacteria > Bacteroidota > Bacteroidia > Chitinophagales > Chitinophagaceae > VBAS01. The sequence continues at coordinate 773 of JAICPX010000686.1, read as the reverse complement.
TCCAATTCCTGAACGTTAAAACCTGACGTAGATGAAAAACCATTACGCGACAGGGTTCTTAGTGGTATGCCTCTTTGTTTCGACAGTAGCATTAGCACAGGACCCGACCCATGTAAAACAGCATATACCGGACAAGCCCCTGCTTTTTGCAGCATTGCCCGATAAATTTGAATGTACACTCCCGGAACTGGAAAAAGCTTCAGCTTCACGCACAACTGAAAAGATCTCCCTTCAATTTGGCAAATTTGTTTTCACCGGCGAAGTAACTGCCCGGGTGCAGCGGTCTGAAAATGTTCAGAGCATCAATATCCGCTCTACCAATTATCCCGGCGCCTTATTTAATATATCCATTACCACAGAGGCCGATAATTCGAAGAAGATAAGCGGCCGGATCATTCATCCCCAATCCGGAGACGTGCTGATCCTTACCGAAGAAAATAACCGGTACTTCCTGCGCAAGCAGCCGCAAAAATTTTTCATGACCGAATAATTATTGCCCTGTGAAACACCCTGTACTTAATCCCCAAACCCATAAAGTCTGTCTTATGAAAGCTGCTTTTTCCGTACTCTATTTTTTATGCTTTTCGGCAGGCCTGACCGCACAATTTCCGAAACTGAACAGTTACACCGCTTCAGGGGCCACTGTGTTTATCGATTTCGACGGGCAATATGTAAATGGCAGCGTATGGAACTGGGCAGGACCTATCAATGCACAACCTGCGGCGTTGGATGCAACACAGATCACTGAAATTTTCAATCGTGTTGCTGAAGAT
>JAICPX010000682.1 GCA_025929635.1 Chitinophagaceae bacterium | reverse complement strand
ACTAAAAGTCATCCCGCTTCCAAGACCCCCTTTTAATGCGAGTGCTTCTACATCCGGATGATTTTCCCCGAGTAGTCTCCGTAAGTTCATTATGACAATTGAAAATAAGTTTTTGTCATACTCTGGAGAGCGAATTAGAAGATGGGCACCATAGATACCTAACATCGGGTTGCTAAATTTTTCGTCCAGGGCTTGGTTTAGGAGTTGATTTGCTAATACGCTTCGATCATTTGCCAGGGCTTGTTGGGCCAGTTCCGATAAATGTAAGTTTGCCTTTTCATGCTCATGTTTCAGAGGTTTTGTTGATTTAAAACCATGATTAATGTCTGAATCCATTTCTCTGATTTGCGAAAGAAATATAGAGCTATTTAATAAATCCGCCCGAAAGTCTTCCTCTTTATACCCATAATTTCTTTGTAACAAAAAGATCTGGAGTTGCCAGTCCGGGGAGGCAACTATAGTTTGCTCCAATGTAGTTCCTGTTGCAGTCTGTAAACGAAGAATGTACAGGCCGGGGTTCAATTCTATATTACAGGCAGCCCATGGATCACCCCGTAAATCGCGGGTTGAAGTTTTTTCAAAATCAGTTAAGAGATTGCCGTTCTGGTCTGTCAACGTTAACCCTTTGGCCGGGTTAAGACTTGTCTGGTTGAAACTGCTATAACCTGATGTCCATTTACGGACAAAAATAAATATCTGGCTGCCTCGCCCGAGCGATATATGAACGCGCTTGCTTTGGACCTCTGCATTTCCAGTATGGTACTCATGGATTTTGGTTGTTCCTTCCAGTGGCGCAGCAGAAGTAAAAGAAATTGGATAAAACTCCACTGCCTCGTCTTTTGATAAGACAATCGATTTTTCTTCACAATTGGTGCCAATTCGAACTTTGATTATATATACCCCTGGTGCAAGTTTAAATTCAGCGTTATTTCCAACCCTCGCATCAATGCGATTGTATTTATGATCCAGGATAAAGATCTCTGCCACCTCACTACCGGATTTAACAGTGAGTTTTACCTCTTCTTTTTGTTTGATCAGGCTTTCAAATGCATCAATCGTTAACATTTGTATTTTTTTTCAAAATTAAACTTCAACTCCTTCTACTTTCAAGGGATACGATTCCATGCTGCCATTCACAACTGCGACAACCGCATATTCTTCTCGGGGTAATGTTACTTGCTTGGGCAGTTCAATTGCCGGAAATCGTCTGATAAAAGACTTTGTAGAATTGGAGTATATTCCCACATCTCCCTGTGCACCTAAAATAGGTTCAATGGTCACCGGGAATTCCTTCAATTCAGATTTTATTATGACTGAATCTTTTTTTGATTTTGGATAGTAATCCACTTCGGGCTCTGTGACCTGGTTATCGCCGTTAAGAGTTTGATCAATAAATCTTTTCATGTTATTAACCAAATAACTCTGCAGGGATTCATATGTAATTACAGCCTCGGCAGGGTTATTCGGATCAGGTGTAGCCGCCGCTCCCCATAAAGCAAGTAATAATGTTTTTGTAAATATGCCTCGCACTTTGTTATTTTCATCAGGCATTGGTTTTTCACGGGCTTTTCTTGACCATTTAGTTGCAAAGGCATAAAAGTGTTTT
>JAICPX010000634.1 GCA_025929635.1 Chitinophagaceae bacterium | reverse complement strand
GTCATTTTATTGACCATATGATCCATATCATCCCTAAAAGCAACCATGTCGATCTTCCTCTACCAGTTCCACAAATTCTTTAAGCGTCTTAACCGTTGGTTTTGGGTCATAAGGATACCATTTTAAATTAGCCCGAAGCAAGAATACTTTCCAGTGATTCTTAGCCTTAACGAAGGTCGCCTTTGCCACTTCCGGATAAATGGTTTTGGAAGCATCATTCCAAAAGGGTCGAATCTCGTGAATTATGATGCTCTGATCTTTAATCTTATATCCGAGATCGAGTTGTGGTCGAATGTGTTCAGCAGGGCGATTTTTCTCCAGATAGGCTTCCATTACTTCAATGATATCCAGTAACTGAAGATTATCTACTGCCATAATTTTCTTTTTGCATCGTAAAATGAGACTCTTACCCTAAGGGATATCTCTATTCGTATTGTAATTTAATCAATAAAGTCCTTTTAGAAGGCGCAAGAAATGACCGGTAACCAACGTCTCAACATCCCCAACGGACGATTGAGCAAATCCCGCTGTGACGCTAATGGGTTTGCTGCTTTCATCTCGATCCCTGCGAGTGATTAATTTGAATGAAAATAACATCTTAACAGTCCCTTTCTCAGTAGCCTAAAAACATGTCCGTTTGAAGCGATGGTTTTTTTTCGTTGTGGCTAAGAGCCACTAGTGCTCTAATGACATTCAAATAACATCCGCCTTAATATCAAATCATCCTTAGCTGCTCATTTCTTAGTTGTGGACCAGCCCGTGTATATTAATGCCCATTGTCAAAAGTATATTCCCCAGCAGAGGTATAAATTCCCCCCGCTCTATTCCATTGGCGCCCCTTCGGCTGTTTTTTACCGTGGCATTCAATTAGTACTAGGAGTGTATTAATAATTTTTTATTGATATACATATCACACAATTTAAACACTATCAACAAAACTATGGAACAAAATCGTAACACTACCAAGGATCAACGAATGCTGACAGCTATGTTTGCTGATCGCGAAAGTGCAGAAAATGCATATAACACACTGCAAGACCGGGGATACACGAACGATGAAATCGATCTGATAATGTCGGACGAAACCCGAAAGGAAAGCTTTTCATCGGATGACGTGGGAGATACGGAAATCGGAACAAAGGCAGCAGAAGGGGCGGGTAAAGGTTCAGCTATAGGTGGTACCATTGGCGCTGTCGCTGGCGTGATTGCCGCAATCGGCACCAGCGTGGCTATACCAGGTCTTGGACTAGTTATCGCCGGACCGCTGGCTGCTGGACTCGCAGGTGCAGGTGCTGGTGGATTAACGGGAGGCATAATCGGCGCGCTGGTTGGCTCCGGAATTCCTGAGGCACGGGCAAAATTGTATGAGTCAGGAATAAAGAAAGGCAACATCGTTTTGGGTGTAAAGCCGCGCAACGATGAGGATGCCGAGTATTTGCAAAAGAATTGGCGCGAAAACAGTGGTTCAGAAATTCATTGGTAGGTCGTCTTAATTTGAAGGTCCGGATTGATTCCGGACCTTTTATTTAATATTGGCTTTGTTAACTTTTCGCGATCACATGTCCCCGCAATCTAATAGCTGATCGTGCTCCCATTTTCCTCCTTGATGGATCTGACGTGTAGCCAAGACGAGACAATTTGTCAAATCGAAGGTAAACCGTTGGCTCATTTCTATATACTTTTCATGATTCAACCCGGCTTTAATTCTCAACTCGCGAATCCGGTATGCGAAAATCCTGTATAATAAGGAGTCTTGTCATAATCTGCATGTGAAGGTGTGTCACTAGGTCGCAGATGGCAAGGGTAAAATTTCCGACTAATTCCTTTCTTTGTCTATAAAATCTCCGATTAACTAGCGGTTTCAGGCGAAATTTTCCGATTTGACCTTATTCGGCGGGTAAAATCTGCTTAAGAATTTGATGGCCTAGTTCTGACGCAAATCACCTCTTATGATGTCGCATTTACAACCATAATGTCACGCACCGTCTGCAGATATTTGTAATCAATAAAAGACAATCACTTTCTAAAAACGATTTCTATGCGAAAATTAAAACTGCAGGTACAAATGAGTCTCGACGGCTTTGTGGCCGGGCCAAATGG
>JAICPX010000482.1 GCA_025929635.1 Chitinophagaceae bacterium | reverse complement strand
TTTCTATAATGAATATCCCTTCCCACTATAACCGGTTGATGCCCTACCTCATCATCCCAACCGCTTATAAATTCATAGAATTTATGAAATATGTTTTTGGTGCTACGGAGCAGGTTGTTGTACCGAGAAGCGAAGGAGTAATCATGCACGGAGAGCTGCGTATTGATGACGCCGTAATTATGTTTGCAGATACGACTGACTCAATCAGAACAAAACCCGCCGGCCTTTTTATTTATATGGATAATGTTGATGAGATTTATGCAAGGGCTTTAGCCGCTGGCGCAACTTCACTTATGAAACCAACGCGACAAGACTATGGCTATACTTGCGGATTTCATGATCCATTTGGCAATGACTGGTGGCCGGTAGAACCTGAAAAGGAATGAAGGCTTAAAAACGGATTAAAATATCAGGTCGTCTTTATCAAATCGCGCAAATACGGAATTGCTTATGTACATTTACAAAAAATTAGTAGCATGAAAATATTTGTTGCCGGCTTGCCCTATGATCTCGATGATGCAGAACTTGAAGAGATATTTGAAAAATTTGGCAAAGTGGCTTCAGCAAAAGTTGTTATGGATAAGGATACCGGCAAAAGCAAAGGTTTTGGTTTTGTTGATATGCCCAATGAAGTAGAAGCAAAAGATGCAATTGAAAGTCTCAATGATATTTCCCTCGGTAAGAAACCTCTTATAGTTAAACAGGCTGAAGACAGACCCGGCGGCGGTGGCGGCTCACATGGCGGAGGATCGTATGGTGGTGGAGGTGGCGGTGGCTATCGCGGCGGTGGCGGCAGCGGTGGACGACACGGAAGACCGAGCCCTCCCAGAGGACGTTACTAGACTCTCGCTATTGGAAAAAATAAATGCTCTCCCGATAGCTATCGGGATCAATTCTCAACGCTCAATTGTCCATTGAACATTGATCATTTTTTCACAGCAGGTCTTAAGTCTCAGGTGAACTCTCTCCCTTTCCAGCATTTATAACTGCCGCAAATAACTCACCTTAATGATCGCATGATCTTCCGTTTGTCTTTTCAATTGTGTGTTATCAAAACCTCTTCGGTTAAACACAAGATAGATATAGGAAAGCGGCTGGTACTCCCATGAGAGCCGGATATTGTAATTGCTTGCATCGTTTTCAGAATTCTTCTGGTAAAAGCCGATCAGCTGCAACCTGGGATTTAAGGCAAGTCTCCCGGACAAAGTGTATAGGTCAACCTTTGTACTGGTCTTTGGATCTCCGACTTCTTTAAAATGATTACGATTAAACTGTCCCTGTAAGTAAAAATGAGGACTTGGAGCCAGGTTCAACGTCGCAGACCAGGAATTTAGTTTCCCATTAAAGTAAGAACCGATATCAAAAGTCAAATTAGTACTGACAACACCTGAGGGATCTGTGCTTAAATAAAACTGGTGTCTCAAATAACGGTATTTTCCTTCACTGATATTTATACCTAGTGGCATAAACGGTTCGGTGAGTAATTGATAAGTTGGATTTATGATATATCCAAAATATCCACCTTTCTGGAAATTGAGCCAGACAGGATTTATCATCCATTGTCCTTCTACAAATTTCCCTGTTGATGCCTGGTGATAAAACTCGGGAAAGAATCCCGGTTCAAATGCCCTTATCCAGTTTTTAAAAGGCAAGTAGTTACCACGGTAATACCAGAATACTCCCGGCGTAGTGCCAATTACGTCATTACGGGAAACGAATCCCATCTCAGGATTAAAATCTTTAGACACGACACTCTCCGTTAACCAAATTTTCCACTGGTTATCTGTAAAATAATATTGCGCATAACCGGCAAATCCGTTTTTCTTCCCACTAAATGTATTACTACTGGTGTTTGAATGAACAATCATTGTGTTCAACGAATGTGATTCACCCATTCTGAAAAAGCCGTCAACAGCAGATACGACATTTGTAACATCATCATTGTTTTTCAAAGTCACTAAACCACCGATCCGGTTTTGCTGACCAAAGTTTTCAGAAAATCTTCCCACAAAGAAATTTGTTCCGGGGGTTGTAGATGACCCTCTTTGACGCATGGCCATCAAACCCGCATTTCTTTTTGATGAACGATAAACAAATCTTCCTCCTGCATCAAGAGGTATGGGGTTTCCAAAATCGTCCAGGCCAATTCGCCGGCTGAAAAAGGGTTGAATGCGCATGGCACCTCCCGAAAGATCATCATTCGGTCTCACTCCTACTCCAAACAATGAAGCATTTTCTAAAAAGAATTGTCTTCGCTCAGGAAAGAAGACTGAGAATCGGGTAACATTATTTACCTGCCTGTCCGCATCAGCTTGTGCAAAATCAGTATTGACCGTAAGATCAAGTATTGTGTTTGGATTGATCGCCCATTTCAGGTCTCCACCTGCACGAAAATTATTTTCTTCAGGATCCGTTGTCGGAGGGAAATTTTTGTACCTGTCATATGAGCCCAGCACATAAGGTTGTATACGAATGTTGGGTTTTGGTGGTGGTGGTTGCAAATTCTTTAGTATTCCGGCATAAGCCATTCTGGTGAAAGAAAAATTTCTTGGATAGGCCGAGAACGCATTTATCTCATTGCTTAGCCTTCTTGTCCTGTATGCATTAAAACCCCACTGCTGTGTTGAATCCGTGGTTCTAGGATATCGCAAAGTTTGCCAGGGTATCGCGATCTCCGCCGTCCAGTTGTCATTGCTTCGTAATGTTCTTACTTTCCATAGACCGTCCCAATCCACGTCGGTTAGAATATCGTCAAAAACAAGCAGGTCTCTTTGTACCCCATAGGCATTTGACATTAAAGCCATGGCATTTCGACTATCATTAAACCCATCAAAGGCAATGGCAACATGATCATGACTTCGGATACCAAAATCGCGGCGAAAATCAGTGGCCCGGATTGCTTTTTTCCCCAGTGAATCATAACAGATAAATCCAACGTACAGGTATTGACGATTAAACAGAACCATTACTGTGGTTAGAAAATTGGGAGTGCCGCCCTGGCTGGGTTCAATTTGTATAAATTGTGATGATGGTTTTGCCAATTTCCATTCAGCTTCATCCAATGATCCGTCAACCTTAATTGAGCCGTTGATGGATGTTGCAATCAATTCTTTTTTTGCAGAATCGGGCTTAAAAACTCCTGCATCCTGTGAAAACGTAATTACACCAATAAAAGAGACGATAATCGCTACGACCGATCTTAATAAGTTAGCCCTCATAAATCTTGGAAAATAATGAATCTTTATTAAGTAGCATCTATGAATTTATCAACGGTTGTTTGACAATCTCCGGCGGAAAAAAGGATAATACCACCGTATGTTTAATCCCGTTTTCTGAAAATCAGAAATTAATATCTTTAAAACAAATCGATCATCATGCTCATCATGGAAACTACTGGAAAAACAAACAAGAGGCTTTAAAAAATTAACCCAGGACACGACATTTGGTGATTTCTTTACTTATCACATGCCTGATAAGGAGACAATCGTTTTAAGAGGAAAAACAAGGAATGATTCTTTATTTATTGTGCTGTAAAAAGCAAACGACAGATCCTGTTGGCGGAAAAGCAATTTCACTGGCTTAGTGAATCAAACAGGTAGATCGGGTTTTTATAAAAGCAATCGTTATCTTA
>JAICPX010000290.1 GCA_025929635.1 Chitinophagaceae bacterium | reverse complement strand
GCCGCCCGTCATTGCGAGGCTGGCTATTCCGGTACACTGACAACAATAATTAACCAAGGCCGAAGCAATCTAAAAACTGATCTCACTTCCTCTAATCGTATACTCAATCCTGCTGTTACGAAATTTATCAATGATCTCCATCCTGATCACCGGGTCATCCTGCCACTCTATTGTCAATAACCCAAAGTGATTATCCATTATCGGTCCTTCGATCCGGTTCTTATTTAATGTTGCAAAATCCCAGGTGGAAGTAATACCGCTTGCCGTTACATCATAAACCGGGTACAAACCTTCTTCCTGGAGTTTAGAAATTTCCGCATAATGTACATCGCCAGTCAAAAAGATCACTCCATTTGCCCTTGTTTTTTTTATCAGGTCCAGCATTCGCTTTTGTTCATGCGGGAAATTGGCCCACGCTTCATAACCGTTGTATTCAATGCTAAATTGTGAACCGCTGCATATCAGGCGAAGATCAGCAGGTTTACTCAGCTCTGCTTCAAGCCATGTCCATTGTTCTGAACCCAGTAGAGTGCTGTCGGCTGATACATGCGGAATATAATCCGGTTTATAAAAATAGCTTTCCCTTGGCAGTTTAGCCGATGTATCATAAAGCAGCAAATTATTTCTGAATGTGCGGTTGTCAAGCAGGATCACCTGGATTGTTTTGTTACCAGATTTTATGTATTCAGTATGATAAATGCCTTCATGTTTTCTTCTTTCACTTTCCGCAGGCTCTTTAAAGAATTCCAGGAAGATCTCTTTTGATTCTTTTTTATACGGATACCATTTGCCTGAATCGTTCCATCCATAGTCATGATCATCCCATGTAGCAAGGATTTTAGTTGTACTTTCCAGTTTTTTAAATTCTTCCATAGCGCCCCACCTGTTGTATTTTGCCTGAAGGGTGTCCATGTTTTCCGTATCACCATAAATATTATCACCCAGGAAAATAAACACATCGGGTTTTTGTTCGGCTGCAAGGGCAAGCACCGGTTGTGGTTCATCCTGCCAGCCACAACTGCCAAATGCGATCTTTGTCACAGGTTGCTTTTGTTCACAGGAAAAGACACAAACTGTCAGTATCGCAAAAAGCGATAAGTTGATCTTGTTCCGTTTCATTTCACCTGTCTTACCGAGCTTGTACATGGTCGTATTTATAATTTGTAGAGTATGATCATATTTCCTCCTCCCGGAGCTAAAGCGATATCCAAAATTGTGTTTCTGTCAACAGTCTTTATTTGTTTCGTCAAATGGTTGGCATTTTCGTTTGCATCGGGGGCATCACTAAAAATTTCTGCCCTGTATTTCCCGGTGGATAAGAAATTAAGATCAAGTTTTATTTTTCTTGCGTCGTTGTTTGTAATTGTCCCAATATACCAAACATTTTTTTTGCGGCGGGCAATAGAAACATATTGATCCATTTCGGCTGCTGGAACCCGTGTTTCATCCCATGTACCCGGGATCTTTTTTATTACTTCGAATCCTGGTTGACCAATATATGCATCGGGATAGTCAGCCACCATAGGAAGATAATTTTCCAGCACAACATACATCGCCAGCATGTGACAGCGGGTGCCCATTACATAAGGCCTGGTATTTTGTACAATGAATTTATCAATTGGCAAGGCCCTGAACCCCCCCTGGTGATAATCGGTAGCACCAGCCAGCATTCTGGTAAAAACAATATCCAGGTCGGCATCGGGAGTTACCAGCTTGTCCCATTTGTCATACTCATAATTCAGGGCGCCTTCTCTTGTAAATTCATTGGGATAAGTCCTGTGAAGACCCGTAGGTTTATATGCTCCATGAAATTGTATATGCAACTTATGTTTTGCCGCCTTTTGCAATATCTCGGTTTGAATATTTACCATCTCCTGGTCATCCCTGTCCATAAAGTCAACCATCATTCCGGTAAGGCCCCATTTTTCAAACAATGCAAAGGCAGTGTCGATTTTTGGATACAGCGCTTTCCAGTGCGTCCATACACGTATACCTACATTCTTTTTCTTTCCGTAATCGCAGATCATTTTCATATCCAGCCCATCGACCGGTTTTGTTATATCTGTATTGTTGCCTGGCTGGTAACCTTCTCCATCATTTGTGTACCACTCATGACCCCCGTATTCAACTATTGTATGATATGTGATATTATTGGCCGCGCAAAAATCAATATAGTATTTGTTGGTTTCAAAATTATTGCCACCAACAACTGAGTCGGGGATCACCGTTCCATTCCACCAGGGAAATGTTGTTGTTCCCGGCCTGATCCAACTGACATCCTTAATAGCCGGAGGCGCATTAAGACTGGTAATTATATTTGATTCTATTAAAGCTCCTAATCTGTCGCTGATCAGCAGCACACGCCAGGGGCAATTATGAGGCAGTTTAGATTTTACTTTTATTCTTTGTTGTCCCGGCAAAGGTGAAAGTTGACTGGAGAGAATATTTTTCTTTTTTACAAGATACATACCCGCATGATCTAATAATGCTGCTTCGGTGATGGCCATAAAGATTTTTCCGGGAAATTGAAATAGTGCAGGCACATCTAGTAAAGTATCTTCTTTGATATTCCTAAGTGGAGCAGTTGTATACAAGCCTTCATGTGATGTTGTAAAATTGGGAAGTAGTAATGCCTTGACTAAAGGGTTACCTAAACGGAACTCGGTTTGTTCCTCTAATAATGTAAAAGAAGTTTTGCCTGTTTGGGCTGGCAAAATATGCCTGAAAGCAACCCCATCATTAAAGACCCTTATTTCGATATCTAATTTGTAACTCTCATTCTTTTCATCCACCAGGTAAACAATTACCTGCTTATAATGATTCTTTACGATACTGGCTTTGCCTACAATTAAATTATAACTTTCATTTACGTCTTTAAAGACTGAGTTTTGTCTATAGGTTGCAGCAATAAATTTTCCCGTTCCCTCCAATTCAAGATTCATTGGCGAATTTTCAATCAATGGATTGCCATTAAATAGCACATGATAAACAGGCAATCCATTCTCGATCTGCAACTCAAAAACGATACGGCCGTCAGGCGAAGCCAACCGGACATATTGTGATTGTGAAAAGTTTTTATTTGAAAGAAGGAGAAAGAATAATATGGACAAGCTCTTTGTCATCTGCTATTTTAATAAATAAGGTTGAATCTCTTTTTTCCAGATAGCATAACCTTTTGCATTCATGTGTAAGCTGTCTTCCAAAAAAATGTCAGGTATGGGTTGTCCTGCTTCATTCAGCATCTTTGAATGCAGATTGATGAATTCAGCATTTGTTTGTGTGGCTAAGTAATCCCGAATAAGGAAATTAGCTGTTTTCATTTTATCAAACAGGTGTCGCCTGCTTGGGCTTGGTTTGAGCGAAATAAATGCAACGGGAACATCCGGCAGTTTAGCCCTGATACCGGAAAATAAAACCTTAAACCTTTGAAAGACCATCGCTGGGGTAACGCTGTCGGATGAAGCCAGGTCATTTTCGCCACAATAAATAACAATTTGTTTTGGCTGGTAAGGAAAAATAATATCGTGCTGATAATGTATCTGGTCTATTAATGTAGAACCTCCAAAGCCCCTGTTGATAACAGGATAGCCCGGAAAAGAATCCTGTAATCCCTTCCACATCGTAAAAGAAGAACTGCCAATAAACAGGATCGCATTTTTTGGAGGAAAGGAACTTGAATCCTGTTTTTTGAAATGCTGAATATCGCTCCAGAAAGGCGGTTGCGCAGCAGTTGTTGGCTCTTTGCTTTTTTCTTTGCAGGAAAAAAGAATAAAAAGAAATATGGGCAAACAATACTTCATTTTACTTCGATAACTTTTGATCTTTCTGAAACACCATTTTCATTGATGGATTCGATACAGTAATAATAGGTCTTTTGCGAATCCATTGATTTCATCCAGTATTCATTATTGGCGTGTACCATAATGCTTGTGTACAATTTATCGGGATGAGTGCCATAATAAATATTGTAAGCAAATGCATTATCAACCGGTTTCCATTTAATAAAAGCACTGCGTTTATCTTTTTCCGTGCGCAACACAATAAATCCTTCGACTGCATTTGGTTTTGCACCATTGCCATTTCCAAAAACCCTGAATCCGCTGATGGCAAATTTACCGGTTGGCATATGAATGTTCTCCAATTTGATGAACCTTGCCTGTACGGGTTTTTCCAATTCTACATAGTCATGCGGCACGTCTTTTTTATTCTGGCTTTTATCGACCAGTAGGTTCCATTTTTTTCCATCAATAGAAGAATAAAGTTTATACTGGTGATAAAGACCAATCGTTTTTCCAAGAAAAATGCTATCCATTTCTTTTGGAAATGAAACATCCTGGTCGGCATAGTTTATTTGAATCGCATTTACCGTTGATAAGGTACCAAGATCTGTTTGTATCCATTCCCCGGAATTTCCTGTTGCAGCGCTCCAGTATGTTTTTGCCAATTCATCTACTGCATGATTAGGAACATAACCACCCAATGTTGAAGATACCTGCACCGGTTTATTAAAGTTCAGTAACATCCAGCCGGTAAAATATTTGGACTTCCCATCTGTGCCGTAATCGGAACCACCGGGGATAGCATCAGGTAGATAATGCGGGTAATCTCCAAATGTCGTATTGCAAAACATTTTATCATCCTTATCAAAACCAGTCGGCCAGATACCAAGTCTTCTTTCAAAAGTGTTTTTTACAGAAATTACAGTTGTTGATATATGCCAGTAATGTTTATACCTATCCTGGAAGGTGGCACCATGGCCAGCACCACGAACAAAGCCGCCGAGTTTATAACTTACCGGGTCAGATTGTGCTTCGAATGGACCTAACGGATCATCACCGACCAGTAATCCATCGGCATAGCCGCTGAACTCTGTACCCGGTGCTCCATACTGTAAGTAATATTTGTTTTTATATTTTGTCATATGTGAGCCTTCGATAAATGGATCGAGGAACGTATTGTCCATATACTCACCAAAACGTTGCCATCCAAAACGCCAATGTTCTAATAAATACATTTCTTTTCTTGTTCCTATCGGGTCCATGGTTTTCCGGTTAAGTTCAACACCGTACATAGGAAACCTGTTGCTGCTCCCATTATACATATATAACCGGCCGTCATCATCAGTAAAAAATGATGGGTCCCAGCCGCCGATCTCGAACGAATCAACCAATGGTTTCCATTGATTTGCTTTTGGATTTGTGCTCATCCAGATGGTGAACTTGCTTGTATAAGTAGATCCAAAAACGATCATTGTATCACCGATAATACCAACAGCAGGGGCGCAGAGTTCATCATAGGTGCCGGTATTCCAGGGTCGCAGGAATTTTTTTGCAACAAAATTCCAGTTCAGCATGTCGCTGCTCCACCAATAACCCCATTGATTTGTGCTGAATAAATAATAATCATTTTTATATAACACAATTACCGGGTCAGCCGTGGCACGGTGTCTTCCCCATTGTGAAAAATTTGGAATAGGAGTGTAGCCATAATCTATGTTGATGGGGTTGCAATACGTTTTTTGTTGTGCAGACACACTGGTCGTGAGAAGTGAAAGGTGAAAAGTGAAAAGCAAAATGAGACTGCCGCATTTGCTGAATATTGAACAGAACCTTGAACGGAGCGTCGCAAGGGACGATGGTAGTAGTACTGAAGATGACCTCATAAAAATCATTTCAACTTTTTTTAAATATCATTTTATCTAAACTAATGTTTCCGGGGCCGGTGAAAAAGAAAACCAATGCCAGCAGCACAAGTAAAAAAGGATGCTGATCTTCATACCAGACTTTCCCATGCCCGACAAAGAATGCGATGTACGACATGGTGATGATCAGCATAAGACAGGCCACTCTTGTCAATAAACCCAAGAACAACAGAATGCCACCGATCAATTCAGCCGCCTTACCGGCATACACCATCGTTTTTGCTGTTGATGAATTTTTGAACATGTCCCATTGGAAGTATCCATTCATTATTTTCTCATCGAATATTTCATATCCATGATAGATCATAAAAAAACCAACGATCAATCGGATCAATGTGAGGCCAGGCGTTAGCCAGAAAGGACCAGGAGAAAAAAATCTTTTCATTGCTCTAATTAATTACTGGTGAAGCGGGCTCCGCCTTTCAACACTTTG
>JAICPX010000465.1 GCA_025929635.1 Chitinophagaceae bacterium | reverse complement strand
TTTAACAAGTCGTGGAAAGACGAATTTGCCCTGTTGATTAAGGCATTTGAAACAAAAAATGAACCTGGTGCGAAACAATTGATAAGGCAATACGTGCATTTGCGCAACAAACGATATATCGATTCAAAATTTACACCAGGATTAATAAGATATGAGCGATTAAAGGAATGGGAAGAAGGTATTGCAAAATATATGGAATTGAGTCTATGGAAACTGGCGGGTAGCACTCCCCTGTATACCCCGGTGCTTCCCCTCAGGAATGATCCCTCCTTTGACCAGTATAAAAAATTTAACCAGGCGATGTCCCGTGAACTAATGACTTGCAGAATGCAGCCCCAGGGTGATGACACAAGGTTTTATTATTCCGGAATGATGCTGGCATTTTTATTAGACCGGTTCTATCCCGGATGGAAGATGCAGGCATTTAATAGCGATATTTTTCCGGATATGTTATTAGGCAGAATTGGGGAGTGATAATGTTCTTTTGGAGCCAGGGCGATGAAAATTGTGTAGAAGCAAGCCGTATAAAAGCGAACAATTTCATAGTTGGACTGCGGTTAATCAACAACTACATTTCCGGGACTCAAATAGTCCTTTCTATTCTTTCCTCATGGACAAGTTAAGACTTTAGTTGTTCATCTCTGTTTCCCTTATGCCGCGAATACTGCTTATTTGTTGACATGCAATCTTATAAGTTGATAACTTAAAAAAAATTGAAATATAGATGATTTCGATGCTTTGATCAATTGACTGGAAACTGAAAAAAATCAGATTCAGTGTCGCTGAAATGACATGTGTCAGGGGGCGCTGAAACGCTTTTATGACCATTTGCGTAACTTAGTCCGGAACTTTTTACCAGCTATTACAATGGCGAATGCGATTACAAATAATGATCTTGCAGAAGAATTGCTCCGTAAAGTTTCCGAATCTACGTATGGGCTTACAGGTAAAGATTTTCTTCTTGAGCTTACTAAAAAAGTAGCCGAAATTCTGGGCATGGAATATTGTTTCGTAGCGGAATGTGCCAATGAAGATAAGAGCAGGCTTCGTACAGTTGCCTTTGTAAAAGGAGAAAAAATACTGGATAATATCGAATATAACACCAATGAATCAGGCTGCAGTATGATGATGACCGGGCAGCCCTATTTTTTGCCAAGAGGCGCACAAGGTCTCTTTCCCGCTGCCAAAGGAATAGAGGCATATGTAGGTGCGCCGATCATCAGCCCGGTAAATGGCGAAATTCTGGGACATATTGCGGTGACGAACTCTACTCCTGTTGGTGAAGACCAGAATCAAACAGCAGTTTTGAAAATATTTGCATCACGTATAGGCGCTGAGCTTTTGCGAATGAAAACGGAAAGTGAATTGGAGAAAAAGAATTTAGAGCTTCAGCGAAAACTAAATGAAATAGAGTTATACCAATTCACATTACAAAATCTGCATGAGGATATTTACTGGATAAATGATAAAGGGAAGATCATTCGTATAAATGATTCTTCTTCTAAAACATCTGGTTATTCAAGAGATGAGTTATTAAATATGACTGTTTTTGACCTGAACCCGACTGAAGTAGTAGAAGACTGGTCCCGTCATTGGGAATTGGTAAAAAAACAAAAGAAAGTAACTCTTGAATCGAAACACAAGCACAAGAATGGGCATATATATGATGTTGAGATAACCAATAACTACATTGATTTTGATGGAATGGAATTTTCATGCAGCGTAGTAAGAGATATTCGTAAGCGGAAATTGGAAGAAGAGTTGTTATTGTCGGTTTCTGAAGCTACATCGGGACATGTTGGCCAGGATTATTTTAAAGAATTGGCAAAATTCATCACTCTTACTCTTAGAGTAAAATATTCGTTGGTATCAGAATGTGCTAATGAGGCGAAAACCAGATTAAGGACTATTGCTTATGTGGAAAACGCGATACCTATCGAAAATGTCGAATATGATTTGAAAGGGACACCTTGCGAGATTGTGATGGGCGGAAAAGATTATTTCTGTGCCGATGAGCTGGAAAAAATGTTTCCCAGGGAAAAGGGGCTACAATCTTATGTTGCTGTTCCGATTTATAGCCCTTCCAACGGCGAAATACTTGGGCATATTGCTGCATTGGATGATAAGCCAATGACTGAAAGTCAGAACCAAACTTCCATTCTCAGGATTTTTGCCGCGAGGGCAGGGTCTGAAATAGAAAGGATAAAGGCTGAGCAAAAACTAAAAGAAACATTAGAAAATGCCAATATTAAATTGCAGATCCAATTAAAAGAAAGTGAGAAACGTTATCGTGACCTTTTTGATGAAGCGCCAATTGCCTATGTTCACGAGGGACTTGACTCAAAATTCATAACAGCAAACCAGGCTGCATTAAGAAGTCTTGGCATAAGGGCTGAAGATATTCCCAATACTTATGGGTTCTCATTTATTCCTGATACACCGGAAGCTCAAAAAAGAGTGAAAGATGCGTTTGAAACCCTTGAGAGAGGCGCTGATGGAAGCGGGGTTGTTCTTGAGCTTCGACGAAAAGACAATGGGCAACCGCTGTGGATACAATGGTGGTCAAAGCCTGATCCAAGCGGGCAATTTACCAGAACAATGTTTATCGACATTACTGAACAGGTCCTGCTTCAACAGGAACAAGCAAGATTGAAAGCACAGAATCAATATTTGCAGGAAGAAATAAAACTCACTTACAATTTTGAAGAGATCATTAGTAAGAGTAGTAATTTCCAAAAGGTATTAAGACAAATAGAACAGGTAGCGGCGACAGATGCAACTGTATTAATATTGGGAGAATCAGGCACGGGAAAAGAATTGATCGCCAGGGCGATTCATAATATCAGTAACAGAAGTAAGAAGCCGCTGGTAAAAGTGAATTGTGCAACACTGCCGGCAAATCTTATCGAGAGTGAATTGTTTGGCCATGAGAAAGGGGCATTTACAGGAGCAATGGATAAAAAAATTGGACGATTTGAATTGGCAAATGGAGGCACCATCTTTCTCGATGAGATTGGCGAACTTCCCGTCGAATTGCAGGCAAAGTTATTGAGGGTATTACAGGAAGGAGAGTTCGAAAGACTGGGAAATCCCAATACAATAAAAGTAAATACAAGAGTTATTGCAGCGACAAATCGCAATCTGCAAATGGCGATCGGGAAAAAGGAGTTTCGTGAAGACCTTTATTACAGACTAAATGTTTTTCCGGTTGTTTGTCCACCGCTTCGTGATAGAAAAGAAGACATCCCTTTACTTGTAAAACATTTTTGCCAAAAGCATGAAGGTAAAATCGGCAGAAAAATAAAAGATATCCCACATAAAGTAATGGATGCCTTAATGGCCTATGACTGGCCCGGAAATATTCGCGAATTGGAAAACATTATTGAAAGAGCAATGATCCTAAGTCTTGATGGAACACTCGAATATGGCGATTGGATCCCTTCGGAAAAGATTTCGGCTAATGGAAAACCCCCTGCATCAAAATTAGAAGACATCGAGAGGGATCATATCATTGAAACACTCAATAGAACCGGTTGGAAAGTAAGCGGTGAAAAAGGAGCTGCAAAAATTTTGGGGTTAAATGCAACTACCCTGGAAGCAAGAATGAAAAAGCTCGGGATAAAAAGAGAAAAATAATCAGTTACTGTTTAACAATTTTATATACTCACTGTTCTGCCTGAACATATCAAGCCCCATCCGGGTTGTCATATACGGTTTCTTTTGTAAGTGATGGTTTAATCTGCTAATCCGGTATAAAATCTTCCAATGCTTTATAATTTCTTTCCACGCCCAAAAAATAGAGTGCTTTGGATCATAAATATGTGTGG
>JAICPX010000322.1 GCA_025929635.1 Chitinophagaceae bacterium | reverse complement strand
TTGTTCTTGGATCTGCATAAGCAATAGATACCGGAATGCCTTCATGAGACAAGTTCTCTGGTTGCCATTTTCCATTTTTAAACTGGTAAGAAATAAATCCTTTACGGGTACCTAATAATAGTGTTGATTTCATAAACGATAATTTATTTAACCACCTGACAAGGCTTGCATGATATATATTTCACTGGCTGGCGAAAAAGTGTCGCTCAGTCTATTCCGGTCATTGATCATTTTACCGTCAATAAAAATATTTACATGACGACGAAGACTTCCTCTTTCATCAAGCACATAACTCTGCAACCCGGGATAATTTGATTCTATCTCTTTAAAAACTTCGGACAACGTCATTCCCTTAGCCGGGGTATCTTTCAGCTTTGGAAAAAATCTTTTTAATGCGTAAGTAAATTTTACCGTTGGCATCGCTGTAAATGTGGGGGACTAAGCTAAGAATAATTTGGAGGAATCAGAAGTCAATATACTTTTTTGTATCCCGCAGCCACACTGCCATTCAAACCTACGATCGGGGCTTTCTTTTTTTCGATCCGTATCTCCACTTCTATTATGACGCCGTACTTTGCATAGATCTTTTCAGCCATTGACTGGGCGATCGTTTCCAATAATTCACGGGGCTGGTTCATTTCATCCTTTACAATGGCAAATATGGCAGCATAGTTCACTGTTTCATTAATCGAATTGAGTTGGTGATTTTCAGCAGGAAATTTTGCCCATACATCAACAACGAATTCACCACCCACTTTTCTTTCCTCTTCATATAATCCATGAAAAGAATAAAATTGAAGCCCTCTTAACTCTATCGTGAACTCTCCCATGCGTATCAATTGCGACGTCAACAATTTCGAATATCACATCCCGGATATCAAATATCAAGTTCCCTAGTGAAACCCTTTAGCACCAAGCCATCTTTCGGCATCAAGTGCCGCCATACAACCACTGCCGGCGGCCGTCACGGCCTGGCGATAGACTTTGTCCTGGACATCACCACTTGCAAATACACCTTCAAGGTTTGTTTTTGAGGTACCCGGGATTGTTTTTATATACCCCGCTTCATCCATTTCCAGCCAGTCTTTGAAAATTTCCGAGTTCGGCTGATGACCGATCGCTACAAAAAATCCGCTGACAGGAATCGTTTGAACTTGATTGGTCTTATTGTTTTTTACTCTCACTCCATCAACATGCTTGTCTCCCAGCACCTCTTCGGTATCGGTATTCCAATAGATCTTAATATTCTTTGTAGCTAAAACCCGATCCTGCATCACTTTGCTTGCACGCATCGCGTCCCGGCGAATAAACATGTGGACGGTTGTACAAAGCTTGCTTAGGTACAGTGCCTCCTCAGCCGCTGTATCGCCGGCACCAACAATAGCCACTTCTTTATTCCGAAAGAAGAAGCCATCACATACTGCACATGCACTTACGCCAAATCCATTTAGCCGTTGCTCACTTTCCAGTCCTAACCATTTTGCCGATGCGCCGGTTGAAATGATCACAGCGTTTGCTTCTATCCATTTCTCTTCGTCAATCTCTATTTTAAATGGATGAGATGAAAAATCAACTTTGGTGGCAATACCGTAACGAATATCAGCACCCATGCGATGGGCCTGTTTTTCGAAATGCACCATCATCTCCGGTCCCTGTACCCCATCGGCATAACCAGGGTAATTTTCTACTTCAGTCGTAATTGTTAACTGCCCGCCCGGTTGAATACCCTGGTACAATACTGGTTTCAAATTCGCTCTTGCTGCATAGATTGCAGCAGTATATCCCGCCGGTCCAGATCCGATAATAAGGCAATTTACTTTCTCGTTCGTCTTATTGTCCATTCTAATATTTTTTACAAAACTCCCTCTCGCAGGAGAGGGATTATGTAGCCTTACAAAAATAATGTAATCGAGGTATTATGGAGTCGCGCCAACGACCATGTTGATAACCTTTACCAGATCATCTTGGGATTATGATCGTTCTGAATTGCGGAGCATAACCTCCAAAATAACCTAACGCACCATTAGTGATATTACTTAAAACTTTTGTTGGCGAACCAAATGGATTACCAATATTAGTATAACTGAATTCCATTGTCCGCCAGAAATCAAACGTTGCTTTATCAATCTGGCACAGTTTTACTGTTACGGTGTCTCCTTTTTCAAATAACGTGTAATCATCGGGCAGATCCCGCGTCCTGTCAACTCCCCTTTCTACCTCTACTTCATAAGAAGTACCGTCGATGACCTGGTCGTCAAATACCGAATTAAATGCAGGATAGTACCCCTCGCTGTTTCTTTTTGTGAAGTACCGGATATAATCGCCGAGCCCCGGCTTATCCGTCGCCCTTACCATCACCACCGCTTTGTTTGGGTCATTACTTCCCGCAGCCGGTTTTGAAAACAATGAATCAATTTGGCGGGTAATGGTTGGTATTCGAGTGGTAGCAGTATATTCTTTTCCATCGACCAGGATCCGCAATGAATACCCTGTATTTTCCTGTCCGGGGAATACGGTAGCTGGATCGGATTGGTCAGGTCTGTAGAAATAAAAATTCTCGCCTGTCGGAAGCATGAATGAATATTCTTTGAATTTATTTGTTACACTACCGTTGGACATGTACACTTCGCCATTATGTACAAAGCTTTCAGCAAGAATAGCCGGTGTGATCCGGGCGAAATAATTCTGGCTCCTGGTTAAAATAACCATGGGTAACTCGCCGGTTTCAATTATTGCCTCAACTACAAGTTTTGGCGAGGACGCTTCCAGGTCAAATGTTACTCCCTTTTCGCAAGACACGAGAATCAGACTTGCTGCAACTAAGCAAAACAGGTGTTTCATATTCTGTTCCAAAATTAAATGCTGCAGCCTGGTTTTATTTACGAATATGATAAAAACAAAGAATCCCGCAATAAGCGGGACTCTTTTAGTTTAACCCATCAATTATATCACCCTAAATAAGCTTTTAATGCATTGCTGTAACGAGCTTTTTGTAAACGCTTGATAGCTCTTTCTTTGATCTGGCGAATACGTTCTTTAGTAAGATCATACTTTTGACCGATCTGTTCGATGGTTACACCGTTTTCACCATCAAGACCAAAATACGCATTTACAATTTCGGCTTCGCGCGGAGAAAGAGATTTTAGAATACGACGGATCTCATTACGTAATGAATCTTTCATCACATCATCGTCAGTATCATCGCTACCTTCCAGAAGATCACCCATAGCCACGTCTTCTGCTTCATGAACGGGAGCATCAAGACTTGTATGACGCGTGTTGCTCTGGAAAATGTTGTTGATCTCTGTCTCACTCATTTCAAGGATCTCGGCTAACTCTTCCGTGCTGGGCTCTCTTTCATGTTCCTGTTCGAAAGCCATATATGCTTTGTTAGCCTTGTTGTAGGTGCCAATTTTGTTTTGAGGCAGGCGGACTAATCTGCCCTGCTCTGCCAACGCCTGCAGGATGGACTGGCGAATCCACCAAACGGCGTATGAGATGAACTTAAAACCCTTTGTTTCATCGAAACGCTGGGCTGCTTTTATCAAACCGAGGTTGCCCTCGTTGATCAGATCGCTAAGTGAAAGGCCCTGGTGCTGGTACTGCTTAGCAACAGATACCACGAAACGAAGGTTTGCCTGCACCAATTTGTCTAGTGCCCGTTGAGCGTCAACCGGATTGCGATGAGCCATTTTAATTCGCTGGGCAAGCGTAGTCTCCTCTTCCGGAGTGATCATCGGAATTTTAGAAATCTCCTGAAGATACTTTTCAACTGCCTGGCTGTCTCTGTTCGTAATCTGGGTGGCAATCTTTAACTGCCTCATAATAATAAAAGTATTACAAGTGAATAAACGAAAATAAGAGTTGGTTTGTTCAAGGAAAGTTGCAAAGGGTAAGTTAATTACTACCGTCCAAGTATTGATGCAAATTTAGGCCAGAAACGCCGTTTCTCATAGCCTTTGGGGAAAAATGTTTGAACAAAGTGAATAAAACCAATGTTTGATAAAAGTCAATTAGCGATGAAACCTGCGTTGGAAGCGGATTTAAAAGAACAAGGTTTTCTTAATGACGAAAATTTTATGTGGGTTATTGAAATGCGACAATGAATTAAGTCGTAGTTGCTCTATGCCTTTTTCGTAAATATATCCACAGAATTACGCCGGAAATTATCAATAGCGATGAGATTAGCTCGGCCTGGGTGAACTCCAGTCCGAACAAATGAATTTTAGTATTCACTCTTATCTTCTCAATAAAAAATCTCTCGATTCCATTAACGATTAAATAAAGGGCAAATAAAGTCCCCGGAATCTTCAACCGTTTCCTTAATGACCACAGAAATAAGAACAAGATGAAGGCCATAATTGTCTCATAAAACGGAGTGGGATAATGAGGCTCGGCCAACTCGAAACAGTATTTATCGTTGCAACCAGGAATTGGATTTGTCGGGTCCATTCCTGCAACATTATTCGGATATGTATAGCCCCACATCCAGTCGGGGAGCCAGTTAAAGGGCTTGGGGTTGGTATTTACAATTCCCCAATCACCATCACCTGACACCTGGCAACCGATACGCCCTACCGAATAGGCTAACATAAGTCCTGGTGCAGCCGCATCATTCAAATGCCAGAACCCAATCTTATGTTTTTTTGCATACCACCAAATGGCTAAAGCAGCAAAGATCAACCCACCATAAAAAGTCAACCCTTCAGCGGAAAAGAGCATCCTTGGGTCCCTGACAAAGTCATCCCAATTTTCAAAAGCATCAAACAATTTGGCACCGATCAATCCAAAAACCAAAGCAAGTATGGTTATCTCGCCTACTCTATCCTGTGGCCAGATCCTGATCGTTCTTAATTGAGGTTTTTCTAAAACCTGTTTTTTCTTCTCCCACCATTTAAGTCCCGCAAACAATAAACCCAGTATTATACCTGCTGGCCAGCTACCTCTATCGGAAAAAATAAAAGCTTGTGGATTATCAGTCACAGATTTGTTCATGATAAAGAGTGCGAGGATCTTATATCCAAGTACAAACCCGAGTAGAAAATTCAGAAAGAGGTCAATAAAAGAGGCCGGTTTGCCAACCATTACCTCCACCTCGGTTGGTTGCAGTAGTCCTTGCCTGCTTTTTCTTCTTAATTCAGCTGACAAAGTGATGGCTGCGAGAATAAAAGCTATTGCAACGAAAAAGCCAAAGGAATTAATGAATTTAAGGGGTTGCCATTCTATACCGAAAAGATCTCGAAACGCATAATAAAGATTGGGATACATCAGCTGGCTATTGGTTAGTTCAAATAGTGTGGGCGAATATACAAAAAGAAAATTGCGGGCTTTTGTTACTTTTCAGAAAATCATCACCCGAATTAGTCAGGTCATAAAAGCCAAATGAGTCATATAGGTCAAAATCAAAACCTATGTAACTTATATGTCCGTATGACAATCCCCTATATTTTTAATTGCAATGTTGCTCAAAAGCATGAATCAGGTTTGACGCGATCATTTGGGCAGGGCGGCCCTCGATCTGGTGTCTTTCAATAAAGTGAACAAGTTGTCCATCTTTAAATAATGCTATCGATGGTGAAGATGGAGGATAAGG
>JAICPX010000657.1 GCA_025929635.1 Chitinophagaceae bacterium | reverse complement strand
GCACAGCTTTCAAGAAAGTTGTTTCTGTCATCAATCTCCTGGTCGAAAATCAAATCACGAATTATAAGGTAATCAATATTCAAAGTTATTTTACCCCTCAGGAACCAGTTACAATACAAGCGCCTACCTCAGTTACATCGACAAGAATATATAATGATTCAACCCTTTTTGAGGTCGAAATCTCTAACACAGGGCTTACTGTTAAACTATTGGGGCAAGAAACAAAACTTACTGATACGACGGCATTGGACAAATTCATCATTGTTCATAAATCCGATATCAAGGAAATTCTTTTAATCAATACACCTGAGCTTCCTAAAGAAAGATTTCTTGCAGTTCTGGAAATAATGAAAAGACATGATTATAGAAAGTTCCGCCTGATTACAAAACAGTAATGGTTACTTCGTTATTTTCACCTGGTCCACTTCCTTCCCATTAATATCCAATTGCCGCAACACAAGTGTAGCTCCATCCACATCCATTACAGTAAATGAATGAACTGTTGACTCAAATTTCTTAGTGAATTTCTGCCAGCTGTCCTTGTCTCCTGTTTGTTCGGGGTTATACAAACCCTGGCCGCCGGCACCGGTTACTATATAAATAACACCATTCGGTTTTGTATTTTTCTTACCATTAAAGTTTTTATCCAGCGTCCACCGGCCATTTACCGTTTTGCCGATTCTTGTGTTAGTTGCACCGGCCACCAATTGAATGCCCACATTATCAGGAATAAACGTGAGGGGGTAAGTTCTTTGATAATTATGTACATGTCCTGCAAAAACAATATCCACTTTTCCTTTTTCCAAAACTGGAGCGATCAACCTCATCTGCTGCTGTTCATAATGTGCCCGTGAAGAACTGAAACAGGGATGATGATACAGCACAAACCGCCATGTGGCATTGGTGGCAGCGGCAAGATCTTTTGCTAACCAATCACGCAACGTAGAATCGGTCCAGTCAACATATGGATCGGAATCGATCACGGTCCAGTGAGCATTGCCATAGTCAAAAGAGAAATTTGTCATACGGGGATACTTGCTACCGGCACCCTCATAAAACGCTTTTTTATTTGCATCCGGACCGAGCAACACAGGAACCAATGCTCCTCCCTCCTTTCCATCGGGTCCATTTAATGGCTGATCCCAGAAATGATAATAGGCCAATGCATCAGGATAACGGTCGAGGTCTCTCGTCAATGCATCATGGTTGCCAACAGCCGCAGCAAAAGGTATTGAACGCAATAGCGGCGCACCCAACGTATCAGCATCATCTTTATTATATACGGGCCAGAATTTTGTTGTGTATTCCGAAACTAATCCACGATTATAAACAATATCACCGGCAACAGCTACCATATCAGGTTTAGCCTTATAGATCTCATAAGCTATTTTTTTAGAAGTACTATTCCCTGCACCCATATCACCGGAAATGGCAATACGATAAGATTGTTCCGGTGATTTCAATGACTTCGCATCGCAGGTAAAGATCACTTGCCCATTCTTTGAAATACGGTATTGAAAGGTGGTTCCGGGTTTAAGTAAAGTAAATGTTGTGCTATAAACGTTGAATGGAGCAATGCCTTTAATTGCGATTATTGATGAAGTTTGATTTTCCCCTTTTTTCCAATCTGGTTCACCATTATTCTTATATTCTGCGAGCCATGAATCATTTGAAACAGGAGCATGCCAGAGCACTTGCAACGATTGCTAGATGAAACGAACGGTGCGGCGTGAGCCGTCCGATTCAACGGCCAGCGTCCCGGCAACGGCTTCTATCTCGACAAGGGCGTAGGAATGAATCAGAGCGGCCATGCCCGGCATTGTAGCCGCT
>JAICPX010000609.1 GCA_025929635.1 Chitinophagaceae bacterium | reverse complement strand
AGAAAAGGTTTTCGTAAGAAACTTGGTCATCGCACTCTTTACACACAGATCAGGATCAGCAGCATCACAAAGAAGAAGTCCGAAGACTGAAGTCAGAAGTCTGATGTCAGACTTCAGACCTCAAACCTCAAACAATAAAAAGAATATCACAAACTAAAAACTCATTTCTCATGGCACATAAAAAAGGTGAAGGCAGTGTAAAGAACGGTCGCGACTCACATAGCAAACGCCTTGGTGTAAAAATTTTTGGTGGACAACCTGCTATTGCCGGCAACATCATCGTTCGTCAACGTGGTACTGTTTATCATCCCGGAAAGAATGTAGGTGTTGGTAAAGATTATTCATTGTTTGCATTAGCTGATGGTGTAGTTGAATTCAAAAAAGGAAGAAGCAACAGAACTTTTGTTTCAGTAACTCCTGTTGATGCATAATTTTTTCACTGCACCAGTGATGATCCATCACTGAAAAAATTTCAACTATTTCTTTGTTGCGTGGATGTTGAGACAAAGTAATCAACATCGTGATCCACATTTTGTGGAAAAATTTTTTGATAGTTTAAATATTAATTCTATTTTTACTATCGTTAATTTATTTCTAACCGTTAAATTCAAAACAAATGGCAACAAAGAAAAAAGCAGCAAAGAAAAAAGCAGCTCCTAAAAAGAAAGCAGCTAAGAAGAAAAAGTAAGTTAAAATCTCAAATAAAAATCCCTCGCAATTGCGGGGGATTTTTTTTATGCTGGTTCCGAATATCTGAAAATTGAACATTGCGTGTGAATATTGCGTCTTTCATTTTATCCAGTCGTAAGACCCAAACTCAACAAACAATACTCAATGCACAATGACCTCAGAAGGAGTGCTTCGGACAATTTTCAGTTACTTTGATTAGCCCCAACAAGTCGATACTATGGATAATTACGCCATTGCTGAAAATTTTTCCCTGCTGTCAAAGCTCATGGATATCCATGGCGATAATTCATTTAAGGCAAGGATTTATGGAGCTGCTGCATTCAATATTGAAAAGCTGCCCGCGCAATTGGCAGATACCCCGCCGGAAAAAATTGCCTCGATCAGGGGAATTGGAGAAAGCACCGCAAAGAAAATTGCAGAAATGCTTGAAACAGGCAAGCTTGGAATTTTACAGGAATACATTGCAAAAACACCTCCCGGTGTCATTGAAATGCTGAACATAAAAGGCATTGGACCTAAAAAGATCCAAACCATTTGGAAAGAAATGGGGATTGAATCGGTCGGTGAGTTGTTATACGCCTGCAATGAAAATCGATTGACGCTTTATAAAGGTTTTGGCGAAAAAACACAAGCTAATGTCCAGGAGTCAATCCAATTTTATCAAAGCCAGCAGGGACATTTTCTTTACGCAGAAGCCGAAACGATCTTTCCACAGATCGATGGGTATTTGAAAAAAATATTTTCTCCCGAAACTGTTCATGTCACCGGCGCATACAGAAGACACTCATTAACGATTGAAGAAATGGAATTTGTCGTATTGGAAAACAATGATGTGATCAAACCTAAATTTCAAACCGCGCAGCCACCGGAGCTTTTAGAAGAAAAAGAAAATACACTTTTATATAAATTAAAGAACGGGTTGAAGCTTCGATTGCACACCGGTAAGGGCAAAATGGATGAAAGATTATTTTGTACTACCTGCTCTGAAGAGTTTTTGACTGCTTTCAACAAAACATTCTCAACAATAGAATATACGGGCACAGAGATCGGTGATGATGCTGTATTTACACAGGCAAAAATTCCAGTGATACCCGCTTTCATGAGGGAGACAGCTTCTGTAATTGAAAAAGCAAGGAATAAAAAGCTTGGGACATTGATACAACCGGAAGATATAAGGGCCATTATCCATAGCCACAGCAAATGGAGTGACGGCGATAATACCCTTGAGCAAATGGCCGGGGAATGTATAAAAAAAGGGCTCGAGCACCTTGTGATCTCCGATCATTCCAAAGCTGCGGCCTATGCAAATGGATTGAGTGAAGAAAGAATAAGAGAACAACACCGGCAGATCGATATTCTTAATGAACAATACAAACCCTTTAAGATCTTTAAGAGCATTGAATGTGATATCCTCGGTGATGGGTCGATGGATTATTCAAACAATATTCTTTCTACTTTTGATCTTGTTATTGCGTCTGTTCACAGTAATCTTAAAATGACGGAAGAAAAAGCGATGATGCGGTTGATGAGGGCAATTGAAAACCCATACACAACCATTCTTGGGCACATGACGGGAAGATTGTTGCTTAGCCGGAATGGTTATCCAGTTGATCATAAAAAAATAATTGATGCCTGTGCAGCCAATCATGTGGT
>JAICPX010000343.1 GCA_025929635.1 Chitinophagaceae bacterium | reverse complement strand
TAAAGATGATATTATTTGCTTTAGCTGCACCAGGCGTTTGAAAAGGGATACCTGTTGTTGTGGTAATTTGATTTGTTGAACCAGCAACTGTTCTTAGTCCGCTATCTGAAATCTTTACCTGTACGGAATGATATGCCCAGTTGCCGATACCTGTTACGGGCAATTGCAGGGTGGGTGATGTTGGACGAGGCGAAACATACTTGTTCCGGAAAATATTGGTAACAGCATCATTGAAATAGCCAGCTATGTTGATCATTTCTGTTTTTTCATCAAGAACCGTTGGCTCCCCGGCGGGTATATCCTTTTCATCGCTAATTAAAAAATTCAGGGGGCACCAGTAAATGAAATCACCCTGCTGTAACAGAACAAACAAAGTCTTATGACCCGGTGCCGAAGTAACCTTTCCATTTACTGAATTTGCAGTAACCGAAGTTTTATCAAATATCTTTTGAGGATCAAAGATCTTTACAATCTTCTGTTTTGCTGCAGCCCAACCAAAATCATTTCCGGTTTTCAAGGTTAATGTTTCCGTTGCCAGCGGGAAACCGCTTCCACTCCAGGCTACATCAATTCTATACGTTCTTGATTTTGGCAGATTGATCTGCAAAAAAGGTTCACCCACAGCATCAGGTATTACGGACCATTTCACTGGCTTACCATTTACTACTATACGATCAACCTTGTCTCTATATGCTTTTACTACAAATGCAAAGTTCATTTGCTTTGGGAAGTTCTGTGAAATATTATAATGATCCTTCAAACCATTTCTTTTGAAATCAAAATCAATGTCGGGTGAAGAAAAGCTTGCATAATTCCATTGCTGCGGAAAGCCGGGCTTTACAAGCAAGGTATCTTTTAACGCATCCGGCTGTACTCCATATAAACCTTCCACTAACGTTCTTGCCACCATACCGATCCCATCCGCAAAGTCACGGTATAATTCACCACGCATGGCATCATAAAAACTTAACTGCTGAAAATTTCCCGGGCCGGAGCTTAAATACATCGATTCTAAAATTGCACTTCTCCATAATTGAAATGCTTCTTCGCTCCTGTTACCCTGCCAGTAAGCCAGCGCCGTATGCAGGTTCTCTGCAAACACAACGTTATTCAAACTCCAGGTGTAAGGTTGCCAATTGGTTTCACTCAGCAGAAATAAATTGCTATCTTCCTCCGGGAGAGTCCCTTTGGACCAACCCTTTGCAACAACAGGTATATGTGGAATATGATTATCGACGTAACGCAATGACTGGTATGCTTTGAATGGATCGTGCACTCTACTATCAATTGCATGGTAGATTGTCCAGAGACCGGCCGATGGATGCAGTAGTTTGTTTCCAAGCAGATCTTTATATTCAGCATACCAACCTTTATCTTCCAACCATAAATTCTTATTGATGGCGTTCAAAATTTTGATCGCTTCTTTTTCATAGATGTCCCCATCTTCACCGATCAGCTTCGCCAATCGTACTGCTTCTTTATTAGCCCTGTAATTATATGCAGTGGAATGGGTGACGCCACCACCGCTATATTGCATTGCATCACTTGCCCAAATGGCCGCGTAAGCATCATATAACCCGTCCTCATCGGCATCAAAGTTTTTCTTTTCCCAGGCAAGATGTCGTTGAAGCAATGGCCACATCTTTTTTACATAACCAATATCGCCCGTATAATTAAAATGATTTAACAACTGATCAATGAAGACCAGGTTCATATCATAATGATGAGCTCCCATATAACCATTCGGGTTGCGGGTAATATATCCATCACTGAAGAGTTGTGTGCCGACTCTTTCGAGGTGACGCGCAAGATTTAATGCAGTATCCATTACCACTCCTGTTATGGCAGGTGTTGTCAGTTGTGATCTTGCATATGCATTAAAATGAGTTCGTGCCCTGTCGTGCCAGCCGAGTGGATCAGCAACATAAGCACCCCGCCAGCCGGGCAGGCGCATCCGCCACGCAACAGCGCCATGCATATAAGTCGGCTCCTCCCAGATAGCATCCGCCGCGATCGATAAGGCGCCACCTAACGTGTTGAGATATTTATCTGGCGTTTTGATGCTGATCCTGGAAGCTAATTTTTTTCTCGCTGCTTCGGCGTAATTAAATTCCTGCTCTGCACTTTTAGTAACTGGCGTACTTGCATTATGCAATAAGAAAAACTCTTCCCCGTTCTTCAATTTCAGCTTTCCCCCCACGCAAAAATCTTTTTTTGCAGCGATAGCAGCGTCAAAGATCATTTCAGGATTCGAGGCATCTATTAATCGAATCGAAGACGATATTGGGTAAAAGCCTGTTATCCGCTTCGCTTCTTTAGGTATTTCACCGCTCATCTGGCTCTCGGGTTTTATTTGTATCTCGTACCGTTCTTCTTCAGTTAATACTTTCCCTGTTCCATAACTCAATATGAATTTGCCATTCAATAGCTGGTAACGATTATCAATACAATTTTCGGCTTTCAGATAGAAAGAAGATTCGGGATCAGCGCCCACATCGCCATCACGGGAGAACCTTTTTCCAGACGCCCCGCCATATATCCATACCAGTTCAGCGTTATTAATATTCTCCGATCTGATTTTGACTACCATCCCCTCTGCCTTGCTTAATGCAAGAATTGTGACGTACAATTTGCCATTGCCCAATAAGCTGTCATTAATTTCATAGATCATACTTCCTGCACGATAAGTTGCCTTGATATTATTTGCGTCGATAAGCCATTTATGCGCAGTTGCCGTCATCAATCCAAATCGCAGATTACCGCCCATACCCGGCATATACATAGCAAACTCAGGCAGGTCACCTGCCTCGACTCTAAATGCAGTATTGGTTCCATATAATGCACGGGTGAAGCGACGATCACCGTTGACGATAACAAAATCATTTCCCTCGGGCTGATAACGAACAGATCTCTCTCTATTATGCCACAGCTGTTGAGAAAAAATAGCTTTCCCGAGTAACAATAAAAATATGAAAAGGAATTTCTTCATTGCTATATTCCGCATCAAGAAGCATGTTGAGTTCTTCTAGTGCGATTAGTGTTATCTAACTAAGTCTTCCTCGTCATTGCGAACTGTGAGCTATGCGAAGCAGGAAGCAAAGGGGTTCAGGCGGTTTAGAACAATTTTTTCAATCCTTCCCATTTCACTTTCCAGTCCCTGGGAAAGCCAATATTGATCTCTTTATCTGCATCGGCCCCGGTACACATTAGCGCCACCGCATTCAAAACACCACCATTACCTGGCAAATAAATTGTCAAACGATCATCCTGGTAATTGTGTCCATTTACCAAATAAGTATTTGTTTTTATCGGCATCAGTAATGCATCAACAGCTTTCTCCGGTAAATGTAGTCTCGCAGCTGTCATTGCAGTCAATGGAAAGTCCCAACCCCATGTATCGTTCCAATGCCAGACTTTTAAAACCGTGTCGAGTGTGCGTTTCATTATCAATGGATCTAAACTATGCACAGCAGGTAATGAACTATAAGCACCTAATACTGCAGGATGATCGGTGAGATATCTTGAACCGGGCTCATAACAATCGGGTGTGCTTTCAGTGGCGAGATAAACACTATTCAATTGCGGCAATGGCGCCAGATTATTGATCACTTCATCCCATTTCTTATTTCCCGACAGTCCTAAACGTTTTCTCCATTCCTGTGCTTTTTGCAATGCCCAGCTCCAATATGCCAATTCATAAGTTGGATTATGGGTAGTCGCCGCATCAAAACACTCCTGCGCAGGTATCAGCCCTTTACCGAGATTATACTTTTTTGTTTTTGGATCATGGGTTGGAAATGATGCCATGAAATCTGCAGTGGCAAATAAAAGGTTTTTGTATTTGTTCAAAACTGCTTTGGTTGGCTTACTTCGATACAATAGTTCAGCCATGTAAATAAAATGTGGTTGTTGCCAGATAAGAAAAGCACCGACTGAAGAAGGAGATTCATTACCGTCATTATCCGTCATCTTTTGCCAACGCAAACCATCAAGACCCTGACGTTTCGCAATTTGCTTTGCATTCTTAGCAACGGTAAAATACCAGTCCAAACTTTTCTCCATTAATTCTGGCCTACCCCATTGTGCAAAATGTACTGCATGCCACCAATGCATTTCCAAATGTGGTTTGCCATACCAACTATTATATGTTAAACCGGTTTCCTGTGGAGGATAAGCGGATGCGCAGTTCACCTTAGTCAGATATTGTGATAACACAACTCTTCTTTCAATTTCAAAAGCTCTTGGATCCTTTACCTGGGAAAAATCAATAGCGCCGCCACTAAGCCAGAATTTTTCCCAACCAGACACGCTACCATATCTTACTTTATGAAAATCAGTGATAAGACCAGCCGGTCTTTTCTCACTAAAATAACTTGTGAACTCGATACTCTTTTCTTTTGTAGATGGTTGTAATATAAAATAGTGATTGGATTGTTTTTTAATACTGTAAGGTCCGCCACTTAATAAAGCATAGTAGGTTGTATTATCTAATGTACGCTTAATGATCATTCTGCCGGGTTCTTGTGATAATTCTGAGGAATGCATATGATCGTCGGTCCAGTTATCCCCAACATCTTTCCATTGCCCGTTAGGATAAGAAAAGCGAACCCTTATTTGAATTCTATTTAGTTGCAATAAAGCAGATTCAATCCGGAATGAGACAGCATCGACATCATTATCACATACAGTTGTAACCTTTACCGGTGTTCCTTCAACTGTAAAAGAGCTTGTGATGATACCTGTCCATAGATCGAGTTGTTGGTGTATATTTTTAATATCATCCGTCGTTGCCAAAGAGCCATCCTTCTTTTCTATTTCAAGACCAATATTGCCGAGTTGCAAACGATGTGGGTTAACACGAAAATATTCAACTGCTTTTCTTGCTCTTTCCGGTTCTTTTAATTGAACAGTGTAGGATATCTTTCTTCCTTCGAGCTCATAAACCTTTTGTGTTTCTTCTATTTTCAAATTTTCAGTATTTGGAAAACTATGCCAACCCCAAACAGATTGTGTACCCAAAGAAACTCCTTTTGCATAAGCTTCCGGAAAACTCTGCATACCCGTCGCATCCACTGTGAAAGCAAAGTTTCCGTTGCCAACAGTAAGTGATGAAAGCGAATCAATTTTGTTTATATGAACATTATGTCGTTGAACTACTGCTTTTCGATTAATGGATTGCGAAAAAGAGTAGTTAAAAATCAGAAGCAAGATGATGGATAATTTAAAACTTTGAATTGCTGTAATGGCTAAACTGCTAAATTGTTGGGCTCGGGGCACTGGTAAAG
>JAICPX010000049.1 GCA_025929635.1 Chitinophagaceae bacterium | reverse complement strand
TTTCTATCGATACTAACAGGTTGTTATTTGGCCCTTATCCCAATCCGGTACAGGGACCTATGCAGATCTACGTGGATTTTGATCCACGGTTTGGAGAACATATCTACAGCAGTGGAATTTGTGCAGGCTGTCACACATTGATAACAGAAACTCTTGATGAAGAAGGCATACCGACCGGTAATTTTTTTGTTGAACAGGCGACTTATCATGAATGGCTTAATTCAGTGTATCCGGCACAGGGGAAAGAATGCCAGACTTGCCATTGACTTTAACCAAACATTCGGCCTGCTCTTTGGCTCTTCTAATTCCGGTTTTGGGATCTCAGAAGGTATTTCACCAGGTATAGGAATTGGTTGATCCATTTACAAGATTACAGAAAATAACGCTCAATTTTTTTCTTCAATTGTTCCGGCATTGCCGTTTTTTTCATCCCGTTCTTTTCCATGAAATATAATATGATTTTCCCCACGCATAACAATTCGGCTTTTTCATTATATACTTCATGATGAAACTCAATTTTATGATGCAACGGCATTTCTTTTAAAAAGGTTTTGATGGTGAGCAGGTCATCGTACAATGCGGGACGAAGATATTTTGCATGCACATCAACAACCGGCATGATCACCCCCATTTTCTCCATATCGGCATACGTGAATCCGAGGTGACGGATCGATTCTGCCCTTGCTACTTCGAAATAAAGAAAGAAATTACTGTGATAAACAATTCCCATCTGG
The DNA here is from genome assembly GCA_025929635.1 of Chitinophagaceae bacterium. GTDB lineage: Bacteria > Bacteroidota > Bacteroidia > Chitinophagales > Chitinophagaceae > VBAS01. The sequence continues at coordinate 15,350 of JAICPX010000049.1, read as the reverse complement.
TCGGTTTCTGCATATCGAACCCTGACTTTTGTTTCGCTGGTGAACATGGTAGTGGTTTCTGGTTACTGGTTTCTAGTTTCTGGATATTGGATATTGGACAAATTGGACAGCAAGATAAAGTTTATTCTAACAAATAACCAGCAACCAACAACCAGCAACGATCATCTCGTGTGATAAAACATTTTGACAACAAATTGTTAAACATCTATCAACATTGCACTTATCCACAGTTGTTTGGAATGATGTTTGGCGCAGGTAAAAAATAATTTGAATTTTACAGCGTTAAGTCACCATCGGTTTAAAGGACAATAATTATGAAGAATCGGATCCTCGTTTTTGCAGCCACAGTACTTTCTGTTATTTCAATCCAGGCTCAGCAAACCAGAATTATCACAGACCAGCACGAAAAGTTCAACGAAGCAAAGGAATATTACCAGAAAGAGCAATATAGTCTCGCTTATCCTTTGTTCAAAGAACTGCAACAAGCGTCAAAGGAAACTGATTACATCAATGATCCGCTGGTCACTCAGGAAATTAACTATTACACAACAGTTCTTGCCTTAAAACAAAACGAAGAAAGAGGGGAAGCCCGGGCGATGGATTTTATCGAGCTTGAGAAAAATAATGCCCGTGTACAGCAAATGAATTTTCATCTTGGGGAGTTTTATTACCGCCAGGAAAAGTTTGCGGACGCCGCAAAATACTATGAAGATGCGGGCATCGCTAACCTGAGCAACCGGGAAATTGCCGATATGAAATTTCACCAGGCTTATTCATATTTCACATTGCAAAAATTCAACCAGGCAAAACCACTTTTCAATTCAATAAGACAACTCAAGGAAGATCCCAACTACATCGATGCAAACTATTATTACGGATTTCTTGCGTTTCGTGACCGCAATTATAAAGAGGCATTGGAAAGCTTTCAAATTGTGGAGAATGAAAAAACCTATGAGTCAGTGGTCCCCTATTATATAGCGCAGATATATTACATACAGGGGAAAAAGGATGAGGCGATCGCTTATGCGGAAAAAAAGATAAAAGGGGGAAATGCTCAGTATTATGACCGCGAAATGAAATTGATGCTTGGTCATGGCTATTTTGAAAGAAAAGAATTCGATAAAGGCCTGCCCTACCTTGAGGATTATGTTTCAAAGGCAGAAAAAGTTACCAGGGAAAATCTATACGAGCTGTCATATAGTTATTATATGGCCGGTCAACACAGGAAGGCCATTAATGGATTTAAACAATTAAGTGGTAAAGATGATTCACTGAGCCAGCATGCCATGTATTTGCTTGGCGATTCCTATCTAAAAGTCGGGGAGAAGGCAAATGCCAGAAATGCTTTTTTGTTCTGCGCATCAAATAGCAGCAACAAATCACAGAAAGAGATCTCAAAATTTCAATATGCGAAACTTTCGTACGAACTCGGTTACCAGGATGAAGCGTTGAATAGTCTAAGCTCCTTTTTGGCAGATTATCCCAGCTCTTCATATAATACTGAAGCAAGAGACCTGATGGTGATGGTGCTTGCCAATACAAATAATTATGCCGATGCATTGTCGTTGATCGATGGGCTATCGAATCCTTCTCCCAATTCCAAAAAAATGTACCCACGGATATTGTTTGGCAGGGCCAGCGAGTTGATCAACGATGGACGATTACAGGAAGCAGATGCCTTGCTTGACAAAGCGTTGAAAGATCCGAATAATGCCGCTGTACTTCCCTTGGTGAATTTCTGGAAAGGAGAGATCGCATATCGTACAGATAAACTGGATAACGCAATAAAACATTACCACGCCTATTTGGATGCCGGTGCGCCTGCTGCTGGTGAAGCAAACATGAATGCAGTGCGGTATAATCTTGGGTATGCATATTTAAGAAAAGAAAATTACCCGGCTGCATTGAAGTTTTTTGAACAGGTTACTAAAACTCCGGCCCTGAACTCCGATGCGCTTACACAGGATGCTTATATACGCAGCGCAGATTGTTACTTTATGAACCGCGATTATACCCGCGCGAAAACAATGTATGATAATGTGATCCGGCTTTCATGGCCGGCTGAGGATTATGCAACTTTCCAGGTGGCCATGATCGCAGGGGTAAGAAGTTCAAGTGAAAAGATCAGCCTGATGAGTACTATGGCAAGGAAATTCCCGACGTCAACACTGGTTGGTGATGCGAATATGGAAATTGCCAATGCATACCTTGCTGATGAACGCTTTCGTGACGCGATGCCCGCCTTGAATAATGTCTTAAAACTTGCGGCGAATAACAGCCTGAAGCCACAGGCACAGTTAAAGCTCGGTATTGCTAATTATAACCTCAATAATAACCGGGAGGCTTTAGTTCAATACAAAACCCTCGTTCAAACATATCCCAATTCACCAGAAGCTGCAGAAGCCCTGGAAAACATCAAAAGCATATATGTGCAGGAAGGTAAACCTGATGAGTATGCGGGTTACATGCGCCAGATGGGAAGACCGCTTGATATAAGCACCGAAGATTCGCTTTCATGGTCAGTTGCGTATGCACAATATGAAAGTGGCAATACAAATGCTGCTTTGACAGCTTTCAATAACTACACGCAGCGTTTTCCCGCAGGGACTTATTCGTTGGACGCTAATTTTTACCGGGGTGAAATTTATTACGAAAAGAAAGATTGGAACAATGCCTTAAGCGGATATGAGGCGGTGGCTGCCAAAGCGCCAAACCGGTTTGCAGAAAAAGCAATACTACAGGCAGCAAGGATCTATTTTTTTGAACAAAAAAAGTATGAGCAGGCTGAATCCTATTATGCGCAGCTAAAACAGTTTACATCAAGCCAGGAAAACAGGTTAGAAGCGATGCGTGGCTTGTTACGTTGTCAATATCAATTGCAAAAATGGACAGACGCTGTCGGCAACGCTAATGAACTGGTCACATTAAAAGGAAGCAGTACCGATGATAAGGCGCTTGCCAACATGACGATCGCAAAGGCTGACCAGGTAAACGGACGCCATGATCTTGCTATAGCAAATTTTAAGTCCGTTGTGACTTTGAACAAGGCTGCACTGGCTGCTGAAGCACGATATGAAATTGCCAATAGCTGGTTTGCTTTGAACAAATTGGCGGATGCAGAAAAAGCAGCTTTTGAAGTTATCAATAAATCGGGATCATATGATTTTTGGGTAACCAAATCCTACATCTTATTGGGAGATATTTATTTCGCCCAAAAAGATTATTTCAACGCAAAGGCAACATATCAGAGCATTGTTGATAATTCAATCGTTCCTGAATTTAAGAAAGAAGCACAGGAAAAGTTGAACAGGGTGATTGATGAAGAAGGAAAAAACAGTAAGGTTGGTAACAATTGATGGAGCCAAAGAATAATTATTAATTCATGATTATTAATTATTGAAAGCAAAAACAAATATGAAGAAGCTACTAATATTGGGATTTGGAATTTTATCGTTTGGAATTTCATTCGCTCAGCAAGACACGTCAAAGAAAAAGGGAACGGTTCAAATTACTTCGGCATTTAAGCCGCTGCTAAAAGAGTCCGCTAAGATTAACTTTAATGCCTCTCCGGCAGCAAATGATACGACAAAGCCAAGATTGAATTATGATATACCGAATCAGAACTTATTATTTGCCTATACACCCGGTAGCCTTCGTCCGCTTGCCTTAGATATAGATTCGGGGGGCTTTTGGGATCTGAATAGTTACATCAAAGCCGGGTTCGGTAGTTTAAAAACGCCTTATGTACAGGCCGGTTTTTCATTTGGCGATGGAAAAACCGCAGGACTTAATATTTATGCAAAGCATATCTCTTCCTCAGGCAAGATCCTTTACCAGGATTACCGAAATACCAATGTTGATCTGAAAGGATTCTTTCAAACAAGCAGGAATTTGGAATGGAATGCACAGTTGGGAATGAGACAGGATCGTTATTACAAATACGGTCGTGACCCTGTCTTGTCATCCATTCCGCCAAAAGACTCTTTGGAACAAAGTTTTCAAACATGGAGAGGTGGTGTTGGATTTCATAACATAAACCGTACACAATTTGGTCTCACTTATTCGCCGGAAATACTGATCAATGTGTTTAACGACGGAAGAGAAAATAGCGAGAGCAATACGTATATCAATTTACCCTTACAAAAAACTGTCGGAAAGGTATTTGCGGTAAATCTCGGGGCCACATTTGATCTTACAAGATTTAAACCTGACAATAAATCAGCACAGGACAATACATTTTATTATATCAGCCCTTCTGTCGTTTTCAAAAATCCAAAAATCAATATACAGGGTGGTATTCGTCCATCATGGGATAATAAGACATTCAAGATGTTTCCCAATGTCCTGATCGAAGCAAGCACCGAAGACAGGCAATTCACTTTCCAGGCAGGTTGGTCCGGGTATATTCGCAGGACATCGTACCAGCATCTTGCTACAACCAATCCATATCTCGAGGTGCCAACTACTTTAAAGAACACATGGATCGAGGAAAGATATGCAGGTTTTAAAGGTTCTTTAGGTGATCATTTTACATACAATGCAAAACTTGCTTATAATAAGTACAAAAATCACCCGCTTTTTGTCAATGCTAATCCCTTGGGTATTTATGATAACGGGTTCACGGTGATCTATGAACCATCGATGAAAGCCATTCACTTTGGCGGGGATATTGGCTATACTGAGCAGGAAAAATTTTCCGTATTGGCGGGAATTAATGTCAATAAGTATTTTAGTATAAGAGAAAATGTAAAGGCTTACGGGTTGATCCCGCTTGAATTGAAAGGCTCCGCCCGGGTACAGGTTGTCAAAGATCTTTGGTTAAAGACCGATCTTTTCCTTTGGGATGGCGCTCAATACAAAACACCCTCTGGTGGTTCAGCTCAATTGGATGGTTCCTTTGATCTGAACGCCGGGCTGGAATTTCGTATCACGAAGAATCTGAATCTCTGGGCGCAATTCAATAACATCTTCAATAAAGAATACGAGACCTGGAAGTTGTACCGTTCGTATGGATTTAATTTCCTTGGCGGCGTTATCTTCGCATTCGACCAGAAAACAAAATAATGCAGGATACCTTATACGAGTTCCTCATCTTAAATAAGAAATTAAGTTTACCGGGTATCGGCACGATCGGGTTGTTTCATAACCCCGCATTACATGATTTTGCTGACAGAAAGTTTATTCCTCCTTTTTATTTTTTTGAAATTGAATCCGGTAATGACAAGCCTTCAAAAAAACTTTTGGACTGGCTTTGTGCGTCGACCGGAATGTCCGAATGGGAGGCTGCAAAATCTGTAAATGATTTTTCAGCTGGGCTCATGAAAACACTATTTGAGGATGGGGAAGTAAAGTGGGATAAGGTAGGAATGTTTCGCCGGGATAAGAACGGGGATATCAAGCTTGTAGCCCGTACCGTTTCCTGGCAAAGTGAACAGCCCGTAGCGGCAGAAAAAGTGATCCGTCAAAAGGCGGAGCATACGGTGCTGGTAGGAGAACAGGAAAGATCTTCAGCACAAATGGAAGAATATTTTTCACAAGCTACACCTAAGAAGAATTACACATGGATCATTGCGGTTATTCTAACCTTCCTGGCAATAATGTTTATTGGCTGGTATTTTTCTGAAAAAGGCTTTTCACCATCTTCGGCAGGAAATCAGCGTGTCATTAAATCAAAATAAAGATTTTGAGCAGCCAGATTCATTATACATTATGTCCTGTTTGCGGATCGGCAGGAATTTCAAAAGTTTTTAATGTAAAAGACAATACCGTTAGCCAGGAATTTTTTGAAATTTATCATTGCAGCAATTGCCAGGTGAGGTTTACGCAAAATCCACCCGCGGAATCAGGCATTGGACAGTATTACAAGTCTGACGATTATATTTCTCATACAGATACATCAAAAGGGTTGGTCAACAGGCTTTATCGTTTTGTAAGAAACTATTCAATCAGTCAAAAAAGGAAATTAATAGAAAAGGCGACCGGACTCAAGAGTGGTTCTCTTCTTGACGTTGGAAGCGGCACCGGTCATTTTGTTGCTGCGATGCATAAAAAGGGTTGGCATGTGACGGGACTGGAGCCTGATGAAGGAGCAAGGGAAGTTGCCATGAAGCAGCATTCGATTAAATTGTTGCCTGAGAAAGAACTCTTCGACTTACCCCAACATACATTCAATGCGATTACTCTTTGGCATGTGCTTGAACATGTACACGAGTTAAAAAAATACATTCGTGCTTTCAAAGGATTGCTCGCAGAGAAGGGTAAACTTTTTATCGCTGTCCCCAACTATACAAGCTATGACGCCAGTGTTTACCAGGAAAATTGGGCGGGTTATGATGTCCCAAGGCATCTTTATCATTTTACGCCGGCTACCATGCAATGGTTAATGAAAGAATTTGGATTGAAGATCATTGCTGTCAGGCCGATGTGGTTTGATAGTTTCTATGTAAGCCTGCTTAGCAGCAAGTATAAAAATGGCGATACACAATGGTTGGGTGCTGTCTGGACCGGCCTTGTCTCAAATTTTAAAGCGATGAATGACGTGAAGAAATGCAGCTCGGTGATCTATATCATTACCAGGTAATTATTGACCGAGTTTTATTTCATACACCTCGGGCCAAAGTTTTCCAGTCACATAGATCTTCTTTGTAGTTTCATCATAGGCGATCCCATTGGGAACATCAACATCAGGTTTGATATTCTTTGCTCTTTTCCAGAGATCTGTGAAATCATATTTTGCCACCACTCTTCCAGCAGCAGGATCAATTTTCAGGAGATAAGCGTATTCATATTGATTGGCATATACATAACCATCAATATATTCAAGCTCGTTTAAATTATAAGTTTCATTATTCCCTTCCATTATCGAACTCTTGCTTAATAATTTGAAAGTAGAAGGATCGTAATAATGCAGCATGCCGCTTCCTGTGCTTACGATCAACCTTTGACCATCATTAGTAAGTCCCCAGCCTTCTGTTGGTAAGTCGAATTCTTTTACGGGCTCGAGGTTTTTGACTGTATATACAAATACCTTATGCTCTTGCCAGGTTAGCTGGTAAATAGTGTCTCTCAAAATCGTTATCCCTTCCCCAAAGTATTTTTTATCAAGATTTCTTTGAAGCAATGGCTTGCCGGTCTTTAAGTCGATCTTCATCAATTTTGATTTTCCGGTCCGCGTCGGGTCGCCAGTCCCTTCATATAATTCACCCTTGTAAAAAGTAAATCCCTGGGTATAAAAACTGGTATCATGCGGATACGTGTCAATTATAGTATATCCGAAAACTGGTGTTGTAATAGCCGGAGGGTCCACCGTTTTGTCTTTCGGCTTGCAGGTGACAAATAAAAAACCCGGGACGAGAAAAAATACGAATAGTAATGGAATGTTTTTTGACCTCATGCAATTTCTGTTCTTTTACAACGAAATAATTTAGTAAATGTACGAGTGAAAAAATATTTCAAGCAAGAAACTTGCGTTTTAAATTGTTAATCATTTATTTTGAACTTCATTCCCACACACCCTATCCACCTGATCTTTCATAGATTCGTATCCTTCCGATAACCACATTTATTTAATCCTGCATTCTCCCTGGAAATCCACATTTAACATTGTTCATTATACAGACTTGTCATGATCAAGTATTTGGCGTTGCTATTTTTTGTCGGAATTGGCTTTCATTCTATTGCTCAAAAAAAATGTGTGATGCAGGAATATGCAGATCAACAACTGAGTCAGGACAATACGCTTAAGAACAGGTTTCAGGAGATCGAAGAATTTACCAGTGAAAAGGTCAATACTTCAAACGAGACTGCTCAGAGAATATACAGGTTACCTGAAGTAATAAAAGTACCCGTTGTTGTACATGTGCTTTATCACACCCCCGATCAAAACGTTTCTAAGCAAACAATTGATCTCCTGCTTGCCGCACTCAACAGGGATTTCAACAAAAACAATGCTGATACTGCAAATATTCCTGCTGCCTTTAAACCTTTTGCAACTTCAATGGGATTTGAATTCAAATTGGCAACCATGGATCCAAAGGGGATGGCCACAACGGGGATCATAAGTAAGTACACACCGATCACTTACTGGTTATCCGATGACAAGATGAAATTCAGTGCATCTTATGGCGATGATGCATGGGATTCCAAAAGCTATTTGAATATTTGGATATGCAATATGATTGATGTATTGGGTTACAGCACGTTTCCGGGGATGGCGGCAGCCAAAGATGGCGTTGTTATGTCCCTTGCATGTATGGCTCGCGGATATTATGGCACAACAGCCACAGTAAATGATTTCAGAACAATCGTGCATGAGGTGGGGCACTGGTTAAACCTCCGGCATCTCTGGGGGGAAGGGTACTGTGGTGATGATAAAGTTGACGATACTCCAAAACAAAGCTCTTATACTCCTGGCTGTCCGAGCGGCGCAAGAATATCTTGTAACAATATTTTACCCGGAGATATGTACATGAATTATATGGACTTTACCAATGATGTCTGCATGAACATGTTTACGATCGGGCAAAGAAAAAGAGCAAGAGCGTTGTTTGAACCTGGCGGGGCAAGAAGCCCGATTCTAATTTCTAAAGGACTAAATATACCAGACTCAGAGCCAGCAGCAGTGCCGGATTACTATCCAAGGTGGTTACATGTCCAACTGTATCCGAATCCGGCAACTACGGAACTCAAATTGTTTTTCGAATATGACGACAGGTGGAAAGGCAAAAAACTACAAATCTTTGATATAACAGGAAAGCTTGTTATGAGCAAAGTTATTACTTCATCGATCGAAGTAATCGACATCAGTCGTTTAAATCCCGGCACATACTTCATCGATGCATGGAAAGAAGAAGAAAAGCTGAGGGCAAAGTTTATCAAACTTTAGCACCAGGATTTTCAGGATTAGAAGGACTATGAGGAGACTTAGATTGCCTTCTATTCTTAAGGTGGTTTCACTAAATTATTTTTCTTGTTTCCACCGGGTAAGTTCAATGGCGTGAACGCTGCTTAAAAGATTAGAAGGATTTCGGTTCACCGAAATCCTTTTTATTTTTTGACAGCGACTCAATAAGAGAGTCTACCCCGGGTCGTCATTAATCCTTTAAATCCGGAAAATCCGGTTCTGGTCTGGTTTAAAGATGTATCGCCTCATCATACGCGACTTCGATGGCATCTTTCACGCTTTCACTGATCGTCGGATGCGGGTGAATACTGTTCAATACTTCCTGGTAAGTTGTTTCCAGTTTTCTGGCGGTAACTGTCTGTACAATTATTTCAGTCACATTATAGCCGATCATGTGAGTACCCAGCCATTCGCCGTATTTCGCATCAAAGACAACTTTGATAAATCCTTCCGGATGGCCGGCAGCTGAAGCTTTGCCACTTGCACTTAATGGGAATTTGCCAACCTTCACTTCATAGCCTGCGTCCCTGGCCTGTTGCTCTGTATAACCAACAGATGCGATCTCAGGATAGCAATATGTACAGCCGGGTACATTGTTGTAATCAAGCGGTTCGGGTTTATGATGATATTTCTTTTCGTTAAAACCAATATTCTCAACACAGATAATCCCTTCTTTGCTGGCAACATGGGCAAGCGCCTGGCCTGGCGCACAATCCCCGATCGCATAAATATTCGGAACATTGGTCTGATAGAATTTATCAACCATGACCTTGCCTTTATCAGTCTTGATACCGAGTTCTTCCAAACCGATCCCTTCAATATTTGCTGAAACACCAACTGCGCTTAACAAGATATCTGCTTCAAGTGTAGTTTCACCTTCGGGAGTTTTCACTTTTGCTTTTACACCGGCGCCTGAAGCATCAACAGACGTGACTTCGCTACTTGTCATTATAGTGATACCGTTCTTTTTAAAATTCTTTTCAAGCTCTTTTGAAACCTCTTCGTCTTCTACCGGAACTGCTCTTGGTAAAAATTCAACGATCGTAACTTTTGTTCCTACGCTGTTGTAGAAATAGCCAAACTCGACGCCGATAGCACCACTGCCGACCACGATAATTGACTTTGGTTGTTTTGATAATGACATGGCTTCGCGATAACCAATGATCTTTTTGCCATCCAATTTCAGCGAAGGTAATTCGCGACTACGGCCACCTGTTGCAATGATGATGTATTTTGCCTCCACAGTCTTTTTAGTACCATCTTGTGCAGTTACTTCGATCTGTCCCTTGGCTTTTAATTTTCCAAAACCCATGTGAACATCGATCTTGTTTTTCTTCATCAGGAACTGAACACCGCGGCTCATTTTGTCGGCTACGCCACGACTACGCTTGATAATCGCTTCAAAATTCGGAGTACCGCTGGCTTCAATTCCGAAGTCTTTTGCATGTTTGATATCTTCAATAACCTGCGCAGATTTTAGCAGGGCTTTTGTCGGGATACAACCCCAGTTTAAACAAATACCACCAAGACTTTCTTTTTCAATGATCGCAGTTTTAAAACCGAGCTGTGCTGCCCTGATAGCGGCAACATATCCACCGGGACCGCTGCCAAGAACTACTACATCGTAAGCCATGAGTTGATTTTAAATTTTAGAATTAAGTATAAGTTGTAAAGGTCATATTGGTCATATAAGTCATATGGGTCATATCGGTCAAATGCGGCTACCTGTTTGACCTATGTGACTTATATGACCTTTTTGACTATCTGACTTTTGAGGCTGCGAAGGTATCTGAAAACACGGAATCGGGCAAAAGCGGCCACGTTGATGCCCGCAGGCATATAGAACCACTTAAATAAAAAGCGACACAACTTCTGCAGGCTTTGATACTTTAGCGCCTAACTAATTTAAATGCATTTATTTTTTACACTCATCGCCATAAGCCTTTGCTGGGTTTCCTCCTTTGGTCAGTCTGCGAATAACAAGCAAATAGTGGTGAAAGTTCTAAGTGAAAACCGATCTGTTCTTCATGATGCAACGGCCACGTTATTGACTAAAGACTCTGCTGTTATCAGGACCTCATTCACTGATACTGAAGGCAGGGCTCTTTTTGATCGCCTGGCTGCAGGAATTTATATGATCAGAGTCAGGCTGCTGGGTTTTAAGGATTATAATTCTCCATGGATAGACCTAATTTCAAAAAAAGAGCATGCTGATACGATCACAATGATGGCAGACCAAATCGTATTGCAGGATGTTACTGTAACATCGAAAAAGCCATTAATCCAGTTCTTACCCGATAAAACAGTCATAAATGTAGAGGCGAGTATTACCAATGCCGGTACTACGGTCATGGAAGTTCTTGAAAAATCACCAGGCATTACTGTTGGCAGAGATGGTACTATTAATATGAAAGGCAAGCCTTCCGTAATGGTATTGATCGATGGAAAACAAACACAGCTAAGCGGGGCTGAGCTACAAGCCTACCTATCAGGCTTAAGTTCGTCACAAATAGAAACAATTGAGTTGATCGATAATCCGGGTGCAAAGTATGATGCTGCCGGAAATGCGGGTATTATTAATATCAAAACAAAAACCAATAAACAGCGTGGTTTCAACGGATCACTAAGTTTAAGTGCAGGCCAGGGATTTTATTCGAAGAGCAATAATAGCGTCAACCTCAATTATCGAAACGGAAAATTTAATATGTATACTAATTATGGAGTAAGACTCGGATATGAAAAAATGAATTTGTATGCCTTGCGCAAATATTTTGATAAGAACGGTAACGATTCGCTTTTATTAGATCAGCCAAATTTTACCAAAACGAAAATAACTTCGCACAATTTAAAAACGGGTATAGATTTTTTTGCAGGGATGAAAACAACATTGGGTGCTGCATTTACCGGAAACCTGACTGACCGTAATATTAACAGCACCAGTTCTATTGACTGGATGTCACCAGGGTACGACATTGATTCGACAATCAATACATGGGGTACAAGAAATATTAATTTTCAAAGAGCGGGTATCAATCTTAATGCAAGACATAATATTGATGCCAACACGGAGATACTGGCTGATGTTGACTTTATAAAATTTGATATTACAAGTGATCAATATTTTCAAACTCAAGTAGATGCGCCGGGTAGTATTGCATTAGCAACAAAAGGTGACCTTCCCTCCGGGTTAAAGATATTTACCGCGAAACTGGATTATTCAAAACGCGCCGGGAACATCTTATGGGAGGCCGGCCTGAAAACTGCGAGAACGAATACCGATAATCTTACTCAATATTATCTTTATGATGGTAATGCATGGCAGGATGACCTGAGCCGAAGCAACCATTTCTTATATGATGAAAGAATACATTCAGCTTATGGCAGTGTTGATGCGGAAAAAGGTAAGTGGCATTGGCGAATGGGGCTGCGGTATGAGCTTACCGACTATAAAGCAAATCAATTAGGGAATACAGTGATCAAGGATTCTGCTTTCAAAAAAAATTACGGGAGTCTCTTTCCATCCGGATTTGTTTCTTATAAGATCGATACCAGCAACAGTATTACATTCAGATTTGGGAGAAGAATAGACAGGCCACAATTTCAAAACCTGAATCCTTTCCTGGTAACAATCAATAAATACACATTTGAAGGAGGCAATCCTTTTATAAAACCCCAGTACACGTGGAATGTTGAAATGATACATACGTATAAGCAAATGTTATCAACGGCTGTGTCTTACAGTTACCTGAATGACTATTTCTCGCAGATCTTTATTATTGATTCTAACAGCAGCAACGTTAATAAGAATATCATTATTTATACAAGAGGCAATGTCGGCACTTTTCATAACATCGGTCTTACCGCCAGTTTCCAATTACCCATTACAAAGTGGTGGACGCTTACAAGTGTTGCGATCTATAATCATAAAATCATAAAGGGTGTCGTATGGACGCCGATAAAAGTAGTTGTTGACCAGTTCAATTTTAGCCTTAACAATCAATTCAAATTTAAGAAGGGCTGGGCAGCAGAGATAAGCGGGTATTATTTGACAAATAGCCAGATCGATCTCCAGGAATCGCTGACTCCCCAGGGCGAAATGGGAGCGGGAATTTCAAAACAGGTTCTAAAAAACAAGGGAACATTGCGCCTTAATGTTCGTGACATTTTCTATACGCAGAATTATTCCGGGTATTCAAAATTTCAGAATGCTGATGAACCTTTCGAAGTAAAATGGGACTCGAGGGTGATCAGGCTAACCTTTAATTGGCGGTTTGGAAAAGCCATGAAAGCCATAAAACGGTCTGGCGGTGGGTCCGAAGAAGAAACCAACCGGGTCGGTACCGGCAATTGATGCTATTCGCCCTTGAATGTCATAGGATAAGCCAGCCTCACCGATTTTAACCTATGGGTAAAAAAAACTCCTGACTGCTCTTAAAAACTGCATTGATTCCCCTACCTTTGCCGTCCTAAATTTTGATTTTATCATGGCTAGAGTATGTCAGGTTACCGGTAAAGTGCCCATTACGGGAAACAATGTTTCTCACTCAAATATCAAGAGTAAACGCCGTTTTCTGCCCAACCTGCAGACAAAACGTTTTTACCTGGCTGAAGAAGATAAATGGATCACTTTGAAGCTTTCAACTGAAGGGATCAGGACCATTAATAAGAATGGACTTTACAATGTGATAAAGGAACTAAGAAAAAAAGGACAACACATTTAAATAAGTTTATCGTTTATAGTTTTTCGTTTTGGGTTTTCATCTCCAGTAACGATAAACAATAAACCCAAAACAATAAACTAAAGATCATGGCAAAAAAAGGTAATCGGGTACAGGTGATACTGGAGTGTACTGAGCACAAGAACAGTGGCAAGCCGGGCACCAGCCGCTATATCACTACAAAAAACAAAAAGAACAATCCGGAGAGATTGGAGTTGAAGAAATTCAACCCGATCCTGAAAAAGGTGACTGTTCATAAGGAAATTAAATAAGTTTATCGTTTATAGTTTATCGTATGTAGTTCTTGGAACGATAAACCATAAACCAACAACCATAAACGAAGTAAAATGGCAAAAGCAGCAAAAACCGCGATCAAGACAAAGGACCAGAAAGCAGCAGCTGAAGCAAAGAACTGGAGCAAAGTGATCAAAGCTGTTCGCAGTCCTAAAACAGGTGCTTACACTTTTAAGGAAACGATCGTGCATAAGGATAAAGTGAAAGAGTTCCTGGCGCAGAAATAATAACGCACTCCGCCGGAGGCGGAGAGTAATGATGTGGCTATCCTCCTTCGGCGGATGGCTTTTTTATTTTGATATTTGGACCGTATCTGGGATTTGTTAGTTGAAATTTGATATTTTGAAACAATATGGGATTTTTAAATAAACTATTTGGTGTAAAAGAGAAGGAAAGTCTTGACCAGGGTTTGCAAAAAACAAAGGAAGGCTTTTTGACAAAGCTTTCTAAAGCTGTTGCAGGTAAAAGCACCGTTGATGAAGAAGTATTGGATGATCTTGAAGATGCCCTGGTAAGTGCAGATGTTGGAGTGGACACAACCATCGAGATCATCAAAAAAATCGAAGAAAGGGTTGCAAGAGATAAATACCTGAATACTTCCGAACTCAACAGGATCCTGAGAGATGAAATTGAGCAGTTGCTTGTGGATGCCCCGGCCGCGAATAGCTATGCCTTTGATTCGGACCTTCCGACAAAGCCATACATCATTCTTGTTGTTGGTGTAAATGGGGTAGGCAAAACGACTACGATCGGGAAACTCGCCTACAACTTTAAACAGGCGGGTAAGAGTGTTTTGTTAGGGGCTGCTGACACTTTTCGTGCAGCGGCTGTTGACCAGTTAACGATTTGGAGCGAGCGGGTGGGAGTGCCCATCGTTAAACAGGATATGGGCAGCGATCCCGCTGCCGTGGCATTTGACACAGTGCAAAGTGCCGTTTCAAGGGGAAGTGAAGTTGTCTTAATTGATACAGCAGGACGATTGCACAACAAAGCTCACCTGATGGAGGAGCTAAGTAAGATCAAAAGAGTGATCCAGAAATTTATCCCTGATGCCCCGCATGAGGTTTTACTGGTACTTGATGGCAGTACGGGGCAAAATGCATTGGAACAGGCAAAGCATTTCACGGCTGCAACGGATGTTACGGCATTAGCAATAACCAAGCTTGATGGAACTGCAAAGGGCGGAGTTGTGCTCGCGATAGCCAACCAGTTTAAGATACCTGTAAAATTTATTGGCGTTGGTGAAAAGATGACCGACCTGCTTGTTTTCGATAAGCATGAGTTTGTCGATTCACTCTTTAAGACAGACTAGTCGTTATTTTCTTGCCCAGATATATATTCTTTCTCCCGGATTTTGATAAACCAAATCATAAAAGTTTTTAATTCTATCCATAAAATATAAGTTCTCCGGGTCGGTTTCAAGAAAAAAACACAGC
>JAICPX010000658.1 GCA_025929635.1 Chitinophagaceae bacterium | reverse complement strand
ATGTTTTCATCAGAGCCGTCCATGATCAAACCCTGCCAGTTATTGTTGATCAATAAAAATCGTGAGTTGGCCTCCGTGTAATTTTCCACCCCAAATTCAACAAACCTCTCTGCTGTTTTGGGTATATCAAGGTAATTAATGAGAAACTGGATGATTCCATCATCTCCCCATTGAGAGAATACTTTAAATTCAGATTCGTGTATATTGTTAAGTATTTCCTGTTCACGGGTTCTATTGATCTGGGCAAACAGTCTTCCTAAAAGCACAGCCTGGTTTTCGACTTTCGTATTCAGCTGATCAACTCTATTAACAATGCCGAGAAGTTTTTTTAACGAACCTGTCATGTTATGTCGATTTTTTCAACACAGCGACCGTATGCCATGTATCGATTTTTATATCTGTATCAGTTGTGTAACCTGCGAAAGCATCGAGGCAATGCAAACCAGCCTGTTGAAAAAACAGTTCCATTTCCTGGTGAAGGAAATACCGGTTGCTTTGTACTTCTTTTATTATATGCTCAATGGAATCCTCACTTTTTTCAGTTATGGTATAATGAACGTGGGCGAGTTGGTTTTTATAGTCTATTTCTGTTTCAGAAACACGGGTTATCTCGCTGTCAGGAGTCCTGAATTTCCTGGTTCTTGAAGGTTCATAGTGGCGCAAAAAGGCTCCGGCATTCCAATACTCTGTTATAAATAAACCGTGATCGTTTAATTGATGTTTGACAAACTTTAATAAACCAAGGATCTTTTCATTTGATCTCAGGTAACCGATAGAATCAAATAAACACAGAATTACATCGGGTTTTTCGCCTTCAAAGAACGGATTACGCATGTCGAGGTTACGAAATTTGACATCTGTATTCCATTGCTTATGATTCTCCCTTGCACATTCAAGCATATCCTCTGAATAATCAGTCGCCACGATCTTATATCCTTTCTGCCAAAGATGATAAGAATGTTTGCCCGTGCCACAAGCCATTTCTAAAAGATGAACGGCTTTGCCTTTATGATATTTGTTTATGCATTGATGCACAAACTCAGCTTCCTCAGCGTAATTTTTTTGTGCATAAAACAAATCATACAAGCTTGCGTGCCTGCCAATGTAAGAGGACATAATTAATCTTTTACGCTTACCATTATTTTATCATTTTCTGCACCAAGAAAAGGCCCTTGCTTCACGCTGATGCATTGCATATCCTCTATCACTTTAATTGCATGAACACCATGAATTAATACAATTGCGTCCCCCTGTTTCAATCTCACTGTTTCAATTATTTTTCCGTCATCATCATAAAGATCGACATCCACCACGCCCCGTTGCACAACAAACATCTGTTGCAGATCTTTTATAGTGCGTTCAAACTCCTTATGGTAATGCGGAGGTTCAATAAATCCCGCTTCGTGGGCCAGCAATCCGAATTGAAATGATGATTCCGGCGGAGAAAAAAATTTTGTGATCGCTACTTTGCTTTCTGCCCTTATAACTTCCGCATACCGCACCCCTTTATGTTCAAAGATTTCCAGGAATACTTTGCTCATGCTGTTATTTTGAAAATGATTTGATGGCGTCTGAAATAAATTCTATTTTTTCAGAAGTAAGTGTGTGCGACGAAGGTAAATATAAACCACATTCCCATAGCATATCAGCAACCGGCGTAGCGATTTCCCGGTAACCTTTCTGTTTTTGCAAAAAGGGCTGACTCCCCATCGAACAAAAAAAGGTTCTTGTATCAACACCTTTTTCTTTCAGGTATTTCATAAAGTCAGTCCGTTTCAGCCCGGATTCGCGTTTAACAACAATTCCATACATCCAGTATACATGT
>JAICPX010000556.1 GCA_025929635.1 Chitinophagaceae bacterium | reverse complement strand
CCTGGTGTTTGAAGAACAGCGGTGAGTTGGTAAAAGAAATAGAGCCGACTGAGGGTTTCTTGACCAACTACAGCTTTGTAAGGGATTCAGCAGGCAATATGTATTGGGTGGAAAGATTTACGACATCAAAAATCATGAAGAAGAATAAGAAAGGTGAGGTGATAAAAGTTATTGAAGGCAAATTTGGTTTTATTGGCTGGCTGTTTGCAACCAAAAATGGAGCAGTATATTTTACTGAAAACAATAAACTTCGTAGGGCATCGCCAACCGGTAAACTTGAAACAGTGGCCGAAAACATTGGAAGTCGCTCAACTGAATTCACCATGATGGGTCGCAACTATGATAGTTATGGGATTTGGACGGATGCTGCTGAGAATGTTTACCTGGCGATGCCCGATTCGAAAAGTGTTATTCGTATAAGCAGTAGTGGCAAACCGGAAACGATTCTTAGTTCCAATTCTTCATGGCCGATTACAAGCGGATTATTTGATAACGCAGGTAACATGTGGGTGCTGGAAAATTCTTCCACAAACGAAGTAAGGGTCAGAAAAATAGGCCAGCAACCTTTGGCGACAACCAATACCGCAACGAGTAGCCTGTCACAGGCTCACCTGCTTATTACTATCCTTACCGGAGCAGTCGTTGTGATTCTATTCCTTACTACACGAATGATATTGAGCAAAAGAAAAAACAAAACAATTCAACTCTCATTTTAGCATCGGTTATGTTTTACGTTTTATCATTTTTGCATTCCTGGTTTTGCGGAATACTCGTTATCCTTATTTCGGCGTTTTTTGCATACGATCAATTCAATATAATTGATATCACAAGTTTTGCGGTACTTACATTCGCCGGCTATCTCATTTTGTTCTTGTTCATCTATTTGCTGGTTTTAAGGATGGTCACAAAAAAAATTGCCGGGAGACAGGCCCTATTTTATCCACTGGTATTTTCTTTACCTGCAAACCTGCCCGCGTATCTTATTATCTGGATCAGCGCGCCTGAATTGTATGGTAAAGTTGAAGCCACTCTTTTTACTTTAGGTTTCATCACAATAGGTCTTGTGTTTGGGACATTGTGGGCGTGGAGGAATAAGGTCATGGCACAAGGTTCAACGCCCAGGAGACAAGTTGAATGACTGCCTTGCTAATATCACTGATGATCACGTTCACCAAAGATCAAACTTCCTATTCTCACCATAGTGCTTCCTTCGTCAATTGCAACCTTATAGTCATTGCTCATTCCCATCGAAAGGGTTTCTAATTTGAAGTTTGTTTGCAAATTATTATTCCGGGTGGCAAGTAGTTTATCAAAAGCTCTTTTCAATCTTTTAAACTCAGCTCTCACCTTATCCATGTTCTTAGTAAATGAAGCCATACCCATCAATCCACAAATACGAATGTTATTTGCCTTGTTTAACATTTGATAATGGGAAATCGTATCTACAAATGGAATAAGTTCTTCCTCATCAAAGCCAAATTTCGTTTCTTCAATTGCTATGTGGACTTGTATCAGGCAATCGATGATCCTGTTTTGTTTAATTCCCTGATTATTTATTTCATCAAGTAATTTTAAGCTATCTACTCCATGAATAAGATGAACAAATTCAGCAATATATTTAACCTTATTCCTCTGCAAATGCCCAATAAAATGCCAGCGGATATCTTTTGGCAGTTGCTCAGCCTTGGTCACTAATTCCTGGACATAATTCTCTCCAAAATCCCGATGTCCCAGGCCATACAATTCCAAAATGTCTTCAGCCGGTCTGGTTTTGGACACAGCAACAAGCCTTACACCCTTTGGGTTTAATTCCGTATTTAACTGATTGTATGCTTCTTTATTGACAGGCATGTCGCAAAATTAAAAATGTGCAAACGAATTAACTCATTTGCACATTTGCATATTTGTCCCAAAGGGACTATTTCGGAGCCAATTTGCAGATTATCTTAAAATACTCCTGCTGATAACAATTCTCTGGACCTCGCTGGTTCCTTCGTATATCTGTGTGATCTTGGCATCACGCATCAGTCTTTCTACATGGTATTCTTTTACAAATCCATAGCCTCCGTGAATTTGAACCGCTTCTACTGTTGTCCACATAGCGGTTTCAGATGCATATACTTTTGCCATTGAACTGCTCATCGTATAATCCAGGTTAATATCTTTTTCCCAAGCCGCCTTTAAACAAAGCAGACGCGCAGCATCGATTCGGGTTGCCATATCAGCGAGTTTAAATGCAATTGCCTGGTGGTTCATGATCTCGGTGCCAAATGCTTTTCTTGTTTTTGAATAAGCTTTTGCCAACTCATAGGCCCCACTGGCAATTCCCAATGCCTGCGAGGCAATCCCGATCCTGCCCCCTGCTAATGTTCTCATGGCGAACTTGAATCCAAAACCATTGTCTCCTATTCTGTTTGCTTTTGGAACTTTAACATCATTGAACATCACCGTATGTGTATCACTTCCGCGAATACCCAATTTATTTTCTTTGGCAGCAACAACAACTCCCGGCCAGTCTCTTTCAACGATCAATGTATTGATACCACGACTGGCTTTTGAAGGATCGGTTTGCGCCATTACTAAATAGACAGCAGCCGTGCCCCCATTGGTGATCCAATTTTTCGTCCCATTCAACAGATAATAGTCACCTTTATCTTCAGCGGTTGTTCTTTGTGACGTGGCATCACTACCTGCTTCCGGCTCGCTTAACATAAATGCACCGATATATAACTGCCCGTCTTTCTTCCCCTGGGCTAGTGGAGTCAAATATTGTTGTTTCTGCTCTTCCGTACCATAGGCCTCAAGTCCAAAACAAACCAGGCTATTATTGACGCTCATTACAACACTCGTACTTGCATCCCATTTGCTTATTT
>JAICPX010000036.1 GCA_025929635.1 Chitinophagaceae bacterium | reverse complement strand
CACCCGGGCGGCCATATCGAGTACTACCTCTACACCCCCTCGGCTGAGATTCGGCGCTGTAGTCACTGGGCCTGCTTTGCCCATCAGGGCAACGACTGGTATCTGGTCCATATGGGCAGGCAGCCAAAGGACGTGAGTTCAGGCATTCTCACGATCGAGCGGCTCATTACCGAGGCTTACGAAGACTTCCTTGTCCGTCATGGATACAAAAGATAAGAACAAGGCCGCTGATCAGCGGCTTTGACTTTTTAAAACCAAATGAGGTGAACTGCGTTTTAAAACCTATTTAAAATACCCAAAAAAAATATGAAAATTCAGAAAAATATTTTTTATTATCAATAGAAAAAAATTACCTGGCAACAATGGCACGGAGACGTTCAAGATCCTGAATGCCCTCATACTTAATCGGCACTTCTTTATTGAAGCCCGCTTTTCGAATTGTTGCAAATCCTTCGATCCTGATCATTGCCTGTTTCTTCTGGAAAATCTCCCTGTGATTTTTTACCGCGCTAATATTGTCCATTTTGATCAGTGCAGGAACAATGAATTCCTCGCGTTTTCTGACCGAAACTTTATCTTTTATACTGAATCGCCCGAAGTACATATTGTCAATGTAAATATCACCCCTGGCGTTGGTCAACTGCACGCCAAAATCATTTGGATTATAATAGACCATATCAAAACCAGCGGTGGTTTGCAATAGTCCAACATCCTCAATATGGACATTCTGAATCTCCCGGTATAACGGCTCCCTGATATTTCCGGATTTACAGGAAATCAAAAAAATAGAGATTGGAACTAAAATGAGTAATAATCTTTTCATAACGGTTGATTTAATTAAGTAAAATAAACAACACTATTAATCAAACTATCGAGCCATTTTACGTTAAACTTTTGTGAACCGGGACTCTTAACAGGATTTTATTATTTTACATTTCAATGAATGCCACAGTCAAAAAAATAATGGTGATCACGCCCGTAATTGTGATCAGTTTATTTTACCTGCGCATCATCTATAATGAACAGTATACCCATTCAACTTCAAAAAGAGTGCTGGCTTTTATGGTAAGTGTTTTGTTGCTGTATTCATGGATACTGTTTATTACAATCCGGAAAAGACAGGACAATTTTTTACAGGTATTGATTCAATCGAGCTTTTTTGTGTATGTATTTGCGGTGCTTCAGCTCACAGGTTATTTTATACTGTTCCGGGAGATATCATCAGTTGATTGGTGGGGGAAAATGAATCATCGTATAGAAATGCATGACCATGTAAACTTCAGGATTTTTGATACGATGAACAGGTATGAGGTATTTAGCAAGCAAATGATCGGGAATGCTATCATGCTTTTGCCGTTGGGTATATTTATCCCACTACTGAATAGAAAACGAAGAAAATTTTCAGGACTTTTTATTGTGTTGCTCGTTTCTTTGGTTGTTTCGGTTGGGATCGAAGTGTTGCAACTGGCGACAAATTACCGGAGTACTGATGTTGACGACGTGATATTAAATACACTGGGTGCTTGTGCCGGGTTCCTGATTTACCAGCTTATCAAATCCCTGATGAGTGCTGAAAACCCGGGTAACAGGACTTATTAAACGTTGAATTCAATCCCTGATATACTTTCGATTTACTCATTGATTAAATCCCATGGGGTCGTGATCGTATTATCTTTTTCAACGTCTTTTGGTCTTCCTTTCCCTTTTTTAACAGGCAGGGGTTTATGAGCTCTGTTTTTTGGAATCGAAAGGTCAATTTTTAGGTTTTTAAAATCATCATCAGTTATTTTATCATGCCGGTTGCTCAGGTGTCTTTTTACGATTTCTTTGGTCGTTTTATTTTTTGCGCCCTTGTGTTCGGTAGAGGATTTACGATTTGTTTTTGCCATAAAGCTGTTTTCTGGTTTATGGAAAATTGTGTGCCAGCAGGTATTTTAGTCCAATGGCATCCTTTTTGCCAAACTGCTTTTGAGGACATTGATGTTGTGATTGTGTAGAAACAAAGGATTATAAAATATCATTGATCAAGATTATTTAACTCTTAAACCTTCTATTATGAAAAAAAGTATTAGCAAATTATGGTTGCGATTCTTGTCCTTTATTTTTCTTACCAGCTGTACAATTGTGGCATTTGCGCAGGAAAAAGGTGTCGACATAGATGTAAACGTTAAAAAAGAATCAGCCTGGTATCAAAACCCTATAGTTTGGGTAATAGGAGGTGCCGTGTTTATTTTGCTGTTGGTTGCGTTATTGAGAGGAGGTGAAAGAAAAAGTGCATAATAATAGAGAATAGCGTTGAGGTGGATATATACTAATGCCCTGGTTTTGACCGGGGCATTTTTTATTAAAGTGTGGCGTTTTCACCACTTGTTTAGACAAATAGTAGTATAAACGCTATGAGGCAGCCTTGGTACAGACTTTGTCTTTCTACTATTAGAATTTTAAACAATTAAATCAATGCATTATGAAAACTATTTTGATGTTCCTTTTTAGTGGTATTACTGCAATTGCAGCAATTGGGCAGACGACCAGCACGGTGACCATTAGTGTAAAAGGGGCAAATAATGAATCAATATTAATTAACGGTCAGGAATATGTTGTTACAAGCGATTACAGTGCAAATAACAATACTCCGATCGTGGTTTCAAATCTCCAGTCCGGGCAGCACACGTTGCAAATAAAGCGGAGGAATGAAGTAATCCCTTCTTCAACTGTATTCACCGTCAGAAATGGCTATGATCTGCAGATAAACATTACAGCAAACGGCAGCGTGCAGTTGAGAGAAACGAAATGGAGAACAGATAACAGTACGGCGCCGTATACGGTAGCGATGGATGGCAACGATTTTAATAATTTATATAACAGTATCCGTAGCGAATCGAGAACAAGCAGGAGAACGACAATGTTAAGCACCGTTTTTGCAAACACGGCAAATTATTTTACAACAGCCCAGGCAAGACAGCTCATCCTGCTGGTGAATAATCAAAACACCAGGTTGACCCTGGCAAAAGCCGCGTACTCGCATATTACGGATCCTGCTATTTTTCTTGACCAGCTGTATCCGCTGTTTAATAACCAATCGTTTAAAAATCAATTGAGGGATTATGTGAGTTCGTATAGCGCGGATAATTCATCCACGGCCATGAGTAAAGCAAACTTCAATGTGATTTACAGGACCGCTCAACGTCAATCCACTGTGAATTCAAAAGTTTCCTATATCTACAATGCTTTTTCGAATACCAATAATTATTTTTCGGTTTCACAGGCAAGGCAACTTGTTCAGCTGGTGCCGGACGAAACCAACCGGCTCTACCTTGCAAAAATTTCATACAGGAGCGTAGTAGATAAGCATAATTTCTCAGGCATGAATAATGTGCTTAGCACTCAAACTGCCAGGAATGAGTTGACAACTTTTGTAAACAACTACGACACCAGTAACCCTGTGTATGCAAGAGTGGCAATGAAGGACACTGAGTTTAACACACTTTATCGGAATATACAAAACAGGTTTGGAATAGGAGCAAAGATGTCCGCACTTACAGTGACATTTGATAATGAAACCTATTATTTTACAACGGCACAGGCAAAACAGCTGATACAATTGGTAAGTTCGGATAACAACAGGCTGCAGTTGGCAAAAGCCTCGTATGATAATATTGTTGACCAATCTAATTTTAGCCAGTTGTATGATATACTCTCAGCATCTGGCAGGGATGACCTGGAGGTGTTTGTAAGAAGTTACCAGGGCGCTGTTGAGACGCCGACCTATACAACTACCAGGACTCCGATGGCAAGCAGCACCTATAACTCGATATACAACCGCGTTCGAAACACATGGGGTTTTGGTGCTAAAATGTCTGAGTTAACTGAGATTTTTGATAACGAGACCTATTATTTCACAGTTGCCCAGGCAAAGCAATTGGTCCAGTTAGTAAGTTCGGAAACTAACCGGTTACAATTGGCGAAAGCAGCTTATGGAAACATAACAGATCCGGAAAACTTCAATACGATGTTAGAAGTATTGTCATCGCAGGCAAGCAAGAACGATTTGTCGAATTATGTCAATACCTATTCATATACTAGATAAAGATTTCTGATCAAATGGACCCGGCCTTCCAGATGTTGTCATATTGAAAGGTAAGGCTGGGTCTTTCTTATTTCAAATCCATCACAAAATTTGTTTGCTGTTTTCGGTCTTTGAAACCAAGGTGCCGGTAAAATGAATGGGCATCAATACGCCTGACATTACAACGTAAACTTAGTCTTTCGTTGCCTTTTTCTCTCGCCCATTGCTTGACCTTTTCAATAAGAAGTTTCCCGATTCCCTTTCCATATAAGTCTTTATCGATCACTAAACCGTTTATTTCACAATGCGGCATCACCTCGATCATAACCGCCTGGGCGGCGCCGATCCACCCGACTACCTGGTTATTGACTTCCGCTACAAAAGCGATGTGATCGTTACTATGGATAACAGCTTGTATGTTTTGATTTGTTTCTTCTATTGTCAATGGATAGCCGAGCTGATGCGAAAGCCCGTTAACTGCTTTTGCATCTTCAATTCTCATTTCCCTGATCATGATATCCATGATTATAAAGATAATGGAAGAAATGCGGGTGAAAGCGCCAACAAATAAATTAAACACATCTGCGTGGAAACAAATCAGGCTGCTAAAAACCCGCGAAGCAGGTTTATGCCTTCATTGGTGCGAAGTTTTTCAATCGCTTTATCTTTTATCTGCCGCACTCTTTCGGTTGTCAGGTACATCTTCTCTGCAATATCATCGAGGCTCATGGGATGCTCAATGCCAATTCCATAAAACCAGCAAAGTACTTCCTGCTGCCGGTCAGACAGTACGCGGAACAAGCGTTTCAATTCTGTCTTTAATGATTGTTTGTAATAGAGATCGGCTTCTGTTTTATCTTCATCAGGGTTTTTTATGATGTCCAGCAGGCTGCCCGTTTCATCTTCATTAGCTAACGGATTATCCAGGCTTACATGTTGCTCCTTTAAGAAAAGACATCTTTCCACATCAAAAATTTTTACTTCTGCGGCTTCAGCCACCTCATCTGTTGACGGACTTCTCTCCAGTTCCTGTTCGAGCCTGCAATAGGATCTGTAAATACGGCTGTTCATGGTTACTTTATTTAGAGGCAGTCTTATCAGCCTTGCCTGTTCGGCCAATGCAACCAGTATATGTTGCCTGATATGCCATATCGCATATGAAATGAACTTAAATCCTTTCGAAGCATCATATTTGCCGGCAGCCATTATTAATCCGAGATTGCCTTCATTAATAAGGTCAGGTAGAGAAAGTCCCTGTCCCTGGTATTTTTTTGCGATAGAAACTACGAACCGGAGATTGGCTTTTGTTAAATTGTCAAGCGCTTTTTTATCGCCTTTTTTTATACGTTCAGATAATTGCACTTCTTCTTCAGGAGTAAGTAACTGCAGTTTGTCAATTTCTCTGAAATATTTATCAAGCACCGGTTCTTTGACCGTTATGGATGCTGTAATACTGATCCTTTGCATAAATTCTGGTTTAAGATTTTACACAGGGGACGGCAGAAACGAAGAAAGTATACCATATCCGGGGAGAAAATAGAATAATGGCTAATCAACCGTAGTTGTATTTCTACAAATGGCCCCGCAGGGTTTTTTAAAACACGGTAAAAGATCTTAAAGGGGCTAAGGGATGCCCCACAAAGAATTTAATATACGCGTAAAAAAATAGGGCGTAGATTTGGTCAAAATTTAAACTATGAATTTGCCGGTTTTAGTTTTTGTCGGCATTATGGCGCTATTATTTATCATTTTACTTGTCGTTCGCAATCAAAAGGATAAAAAAGAAGTAATTGATCAAATGAAGCAGGATTATCCTAAATCCAAGGATGAAGAAGGTGATGCTGACGTCGATAACAAGTCGCAGATGCATTAAACTTCAATGGCGCGCTTTTCAATTGTAGAAACAATTCCCCCGCAAAGAGCAATAAGTTGTTGATTTTTTGCTTTAACCAGTTTGGCCTGATATTATCAGTAATATACTGGCAATGATTTTTTAATTAAAAGATTTTTTTATGAAAAAGTTGAGCCTTCAGTTTCAGAGATTTTTCATGATGATCTTATTTACGTGTATGCAGGTAGTACTTTGGGCACAAACAAGTAATGAAAGTGTTACAGAAAAAGAAACTACTACAACGACTACCTCAACTACCGAATGGTATACATCACCATGGGTATGGGTAGCAGGTGCAGCAGTGTTCATCATCATTTTAGTGGCCCTTTTACGAGGCAATTCCTCAACCTCCAACACAGAGTCAAGAACTACCGTAATAAAGGAAACCTAGCCAGGATAGCTTTGCAGGTGGGTTGTAAACCTGCCTGCTCTCTTTTATTTCAGGTATTCAAGTGCTGTTCTATTAAATCTCTTTCTAAAATACCAGTGACAGGCAGGAAGTCTCCAAAAGGAACAGTATTTACAAGTGACAAGTCCTCCACGCCCATATGATTCAGCTCATCGGCAACTGAATTGAATCTTTTCAATTTGGAAATGATTCGTCGTTTAAAAAAGTGTCACCGGAGGATGACGGCGGCCGACCCTGAAATGATCATCTTGACCAAAATTTCACTTACAGTAAGAAAATAAGGCGCCCACATCATGTAAGCGATCTTGGATTATGCCTTCATCCATCGCATGCGATAAGCATTCATTGCAGTGTTCCCAAGTTTCTTAATTAGCTGGTAATTGACCATGAAACCAACCGGTGCGCCGATCACAGGTATCAGCTGGGCCATCTTTGCAATGTCTATGTAATCACGATACTCCTGCTGGAAAGTTCGCCAGTCAAATTGATTGATATCGGTGGGGAAGGCCTGTTGCTGGTGATTCCAATTTTCCAATTGGACATAGACCTTCTGTCGTTGCGCCTGGCTGGAAAAAGCAAGTTGGAATATATAGAGGAGATATACGCGTTCCTTGTAATCCCGGACATCAAAACCATATACAGATGCAATATCAAAAAGCATCTTGAGCTTTATGCCGAGCAACAAGGGGAAATCGGCAAGACCCATTAATATTCCTCCGGCACCGGTAACTCCGCCCTCGATAGCGGCAGCTTTGCGATAAAACTTGATCTTTTCTTCGACCACAGCTTCTCTCACTTCCAAAGAACCTTCAGTTCTTGGCGGGTCACTTGTGATCTTTGAGCCGAACAGGACAACTTTCACCATTTGTTTTATGGTTGTAGTTATGGCAGTATGCACCTTCTCAGGAATCATGTTATTGATCTTATTCTGCATACCTTTTGACATGCGGTTGATCAGGGATGGCTTTCGTTGCATTTTCTTTTGCCATTTCCTTAATTCATTGCCGGCTTTTAAATCGTATGGTGTCATATGTTTCGCTGCCAAAATTATCACTTCTTTTAAAAAAATAGCCCCGGAAGGACCGGGGCTATTTACCAGTATTTCTGAAAGTCTAGTTGGAGGCAGTACCAGCAGGCTTATCCATTTGCTTTTTTTTCTGATCGATCAGTTCTTTATACTTTGCTTGTTGCTCTGTCGTTAAAAATTCAAAGAACTTCGCTTCTTTTTCTTTTTTCAACGCCATCTTTTTTTCTTTTTGTGCTTCTTTAGTAAGACCTGCGTCCTGTGCTATCGTGTTGAATTTTTCATCGTACTCCCTGTTAAGTGCATCATATTTTGTGGCCTGGTCTTCGGTAAGCTTTAATTCCTGTTTTATCTTGTTTTCCCATTCAGCCTTTTCCTTTTTGTGATCCTTCGGGTCCAGCTGCGCATTAGCAGCAATTCCCACAATGGCAAACGCCGTCATCAATAACAAAACTTTTTTCATACAACTGAGGTTTTAAGTGAGTAATTAAAATGGTAAGAAATGATTGAAAGAAAAAATAATGCCATAAGGCTGATTGGTGGAAAAGTCCCTCTCGTAAGTGTGATTTGCTTATATAAGCGGAAATATAAGCGGATAACAATGAGCCGAAAGTGGCCTGAGGTTTGGATGTTCCATCAATAATCTAAATTCTGCTACCTTCATTTTATGACTACCAGGTTCCGTTTTATCGCGTTTGTTTTTCTGGTCTTGTGCAAAACAGGCACTGCCCGGGACAGTATTCCTTCTTATATTATCACCACCGGCAAGTTACCTCAACTGGCCTATAGCACTGGTGAAGACAGGCTCGGGAGTGCAAAAATGGGATACATCGACACAATGATCGTAATGAAAGTAATTGGTACCGTAAAGAATTTGTTCAAGGTTCAATTATCTGCTTCGCAGTATGCTTTTATCGATACTAACCATGTTCAGGGTTTTCACGATACAATATTATCTCCTGCATTATGTGAGAGCTGGAAAGTAAATGGCGACGATAAATTTGATTCGGTGAGTATTGGTTTAACAGGTAGAATACCTTATAAAAGCTGGATGGAAATAAACCCCTCAAGAATCAAGATCGAATTGTACAATGTTCAAAGTAATACGAACTGGATCACCCAGCTGTCCACTGCTAAAGCTGTAAAGAATGTCTGGTACGACCAAAGGGAAAGCGATGTATTACAAATAACCATCGAACTTGTAAAACAACAGCATTACGGCTATAGCATTGGTTATAATGGCAAGTCGCTGTTAGTGAAGATCAGGAGACTGCCTGCTGCGGCCGACCTGAAAAAAATGACTATTGCTATTGATGCCGGACATGGTGGAACGAATGTCGGTGCAAGCGGGGTGACATCAAAAGTTTTTGAAAAGGATTACACTTTACTTTTTGCAAGAGAACTTCAGAAAGTATTAAAAAAACAGAAAGTGAAAGTGTTGATGGTCAGGGAGACTGATACGACGATTGAAAATAAGGACCGGGTGTTATGGGCGCAGCAAAACAACCCGGATCTGTTTATTTCTTTTCACTTGAATTCCTCAGGCAGAAATTATGTACGTGGGGTTTCAACCTACTATAAGCATATCGGTTATCGATCATTCACACAGGGTATTCAGAAAAGACTATTGGAAATAAAAGACCTTAAAGAATTTGGCAACATCGGTAGTTTCAATTTTACACCGATACAACCAACAGATTATCCAAGCTGTCTTGTGGAGATCGCATTTTTAAGTAATGTACAGGATGAAAAAATGATACTTGATCCTAAGTTCAGGTATAAAGTGGCATACCAGGTTTTTCTTGGAATTAAAGATTGGGTAAAGACGTGGAAATAGCCGCTGCTTTTAAAACAAGCATGCAACCCACTGAACTGGATTGCATGCTTAATAAACCAACACTGCTATAAAAGATTTCCATGAGGGCATGGAGTAATTTTAAAACCAAAACAATACAAATACACAGCAAATCGTGTGCTAATTATTTTACCCCTGGTACACAATGGGGTTTGCAGTGACGGGCTATTATTATTGGGAATGTTTTTGCCCGCGGCGATAAAACCAATTGCAACCTGGGAAGCAAAGATCATAGTATAGTAAAACATACAAACATCAGTAAATTCATACAGACATGAAACGATTTACTCTCTTCGCCATTTTGGTAAATAGTCTTGTGATCAGTTTTTCACAGGAGATAAAATATCCAAATAGCCTTTCCGATGGACAGTATTATACTATCAATAGTGCAAAACTCTGGGTTGTCACCGTTGGCAAAGGCGATCCGTTGATCTTAATAGCCGGTGGACCAGGCGGCGCCCATGCCGGTCTCAGGCGGTTCGACTCATTGGCAAAATCAAATATTCAGCTTATTTATTTTGACGCGTTTGGTCGCGGAAAATCTGATACAGCCAAGGACGTAAAAGAATATTCACTTGAAAGAGATATTGAGGATATCGAGGGCCTGAGAAAAGCAATGCACTTAAATAAGATCAGTTTACTGGGACACTCTTATGGCGGCGTAGTAGCACAGGGATATGCGGTCAAATATGGCCAGCATCTTAGGCATTTGATCATTGCAAATAGCTTTCACAGTTTCATTATGTGGCAGGAAAATGATGATAACAGTAATCATGAAATAAAAACAAACTATCCGGAGGTTTGGAAGGAATTAATGGAATTAAGAGAAAAGGGAGCAGTGAGTAGCGATGAAAAACACCAGGAAGTATATGGTCGTGTTCCTTATGGGTTTTTGTATGCGTATAATCCTGCGAAATTCGAGCCCAATGCAGGTCCACCACGAAAACCTTATCCCAATTCTTTTAATTCAAAACTTTATTATCAAATGGTAGGTAAGGATGGTGATTTTATTGTCGGAAATGATATTGGAAATTTTGATTATCGTAAACAACTAAAAGACCTGAAAATGCCAATACTGATCATTGGTGGCCGGTTTGACCGTGTAGCCGTACCATGGATGATGGTCAAATACAAAGAATATTGCCCGCAGGCACAGTTTGTAATGTTCGAAAGATCCGGGCATAACCCGCAGGTCGAAGAACCGGAAAAGGAATTTCCGCTTATCGTTGAGTTTATGAAAAAATAAAAAGCCAGATAGACATCCGGCTTAAAATAGAAATTCATGATCCATGATCAACAGAATTGCGAAGATCTAAAAAGCATGCGATACTGTTGAGCATCGCATGCCCGTACTATACTTTTAGAACTCTTTCATAAGGTTTGAATTAAGAACTTTTTCACAAGGTTTGAATCTGTAAAACCAAAACTATAATAACAGGTACAAAGCCCGTGCTAGTTCGAAAAACTGAAGAAAAATCGTAGGATTACTATGTTTTTAGGAGCCGCTTGGGAAATTAATTACACGTCTGTGTGCCTGTCCGGCAGATGATTTGGTATTGTTTTTAATGTATCTCATAAAATTACTCTTATGAAATACTTTCTTGCACTCATGTCGGTTGGCCTGCTCATCGCCTGTAATGATAATGAGCTAAATGATACTGAAGCAAACACATCTTCGCAAAGCCCAAATACGACTTCACCAGAAATCGAAAAAAAGCCAGTGGATGCAGAAAATGCATGTTATATGAAGATCACCGGTCGCGACACTGCCATATTAATGCTTGAACAAAAAGTAAATGAGTTGTCCGGCGTAATGTTATATGATAATTTTGAAAAGGACGGAAGCCGTGGTACGGTAAAAGGAAAGAAAGAAGGAAATATCTTAAAACTATTTTATGATTTCAATTCCGAAGGTACACGTTCAGTAATGGAAGTGTACTTTAAAGAAGTACCGGGTGGACTTTTGCGTGGCGTGGGAGATATGGATGTAAAAGTTGACACCACGTATTTCAGGTCTGGAATCAACTACTCGGATAAAGAAGCCTTTTCAAAGGTTGATTGTAGTTTAGTAAAAGCCAGGTTCCAATAACGCATGCATTCAGTTCATGAGGCAACGCAAACACCACCCTGCTTCCTTCGTGCCCGGTTTTTTAGTATATGACCTTTTCATAAATAAAATCCCGGTAGAACGATGATTGGAAAAAATAGGGATCTTACCAACAGGATAAAACATGTATCCACCTGATTACATCTTTCCGTTGCTGCTTTCATGATAAAATTGGTTACTGGTAAAATTATTCTGTAATTGCCTGCCGGCGATTGCAATCGAAGGTACTGCGTAGGTAAAGCGGCGACTAGAAAAGGTGGGCAGCGGTCAATAACTGTGAAAAAGAATTGTCTAAGTAGAATGTTCTGATTCTAAAAAATAATACCAAGGGAAAATAGGCGGCCATAACGGATTTTTTTGCTGCCTGCTGGCATGATATTTAAAGTTATTGGGACAACAAAGATCAACCTTATGAAAACCCCAAACCCAAAACAAATGCTGGTATGCTTACTTTCATTTGTTCTTTTTTCATCCTGTCTTAAGCAAGATCTTAGTCGCAATACAGCATTCCTGGTTCAACAAAGCTGGAGATTTGATGTCTATGGTCTTGATGAGAATAACAATGGAATAATAGAGGAGGAGGAAAATAGCATGCTCTCCTGTGAAGTAGATGATCGATTTACATTCATGGTGAGTGGTTCAGGATTTTTTGAACGGGATAAGCTGTCCTGTTCCCCAATGGAGCCGGACATAATTAATTTTACCTGGAGCTTTCACAATAATGAAACAGAGTTGGCGATCTTTGCTTCTCCTGAAAAGATCAGCCAGCTTGATGACAATATTCTTGAAGTTTATTATATGGATGTAAACTCGGTGGGTCAGCCGGTTAAGTTTATCAGGCGGTTCCGTCATTGACGCTGAAGGTAAATTCAGCTGGATAATTTCGATGCGGATGCAGAAATTTACATAGTGAAAAAAGACAGTACAAACGGATTTTCCGGGCATGCACTGGCATGATATTTTAAGCATTAGTACAACTTAAAATCATACCCTAATGAAAACTATCACATCAACGCTTAGTGTATTATGTTTGTTTTCGGTTATAATGCTTGCGTCGTGCAGCAAAGGTGATCATCCCGTTAGCCAGAAGACCATTTTGCTAATTGAGAAAACGTGGAAATTCGAATCTTATGGTCTTGATGAAAATAATAACGGAATAATTGATGAAACTGAGAATGCGATGCAAGCATGTGAGGCGGATGACATTTTTACTTTTAATGTTACGGGTACAGGCTCACTTAATGGTGGTTCAACTACCTGCAGCCAGGGAGAACCGGCAATTACTAATTTTAATTGGAGTTTTTTCAATAATGAAACAGAGCTGGCAATTTTTGCAGCGCCTGAAAAGATCAGCATATTGAATGAGAGTATACTTGAAGTTTATTATATGGACCAGAATCTGCAGGGTCAATCAGTGAAATATATCCGGAGGTTTCGACATTGATCGCTTATTCGCAATGCAAAAACATCTCACACGCTTTCTTATCTTATTGTAAACCTGTTAATTACATAAGTTTTCAGGTAGTTAACCATTTCTTGCATAGTGTTTGCCAATAGAGCAGAAATGATCTCTTATGTTCTATGAAAAAATATACAGGTCCGCATTATTTGATCAGTTTACAACGCAGACACGAAGGTTCATTAAGATATTATTAAAAGGAGAGCAATATCCTGGCGAATATAAAGAGTGTAAGGACTCGTTAGAGATGATACAAAAGCAGTTACTCTGGGAAGAGAAACGATCAGATTACAATATTTCTGTCAGCGCGGCTGATAAACTGTCGATTAATATTTCCCGTTCCTGAGTACTCATTTATTTTTAAAGGGGAGTAAAGGACGGGCTGCTGTTTTGGTTTATAACAATAAACCATTTATGTAGTTTGCTTGTTAGCTCATCAAGCTCAATTGGCTTGCTTATGTAATCATTCATACCTGCCTGTATACAGGCATCATGGTCGCCCTGCAATACATTTGCCGTAAGTGCTATAATTATGGGCTGCATCCGCATCCGGGCACGGATATATTTGGTTGCTTCTAGTCCATCCATCTCCGGCATTTGAACATCCATAAGAATGATATCGTGAGGCTCATTTTCCAAAATCTCAATCGCTTCTTTGCCATTATTGGCGATTTGAACCATATAACCCAGTCTACCAAGGATCTTGATTGCTATTTTTTGATTGACCGCGTTGTCTTCGGCTACTAATATTTTTAATGGACAGCCTGATGCAAAACTGCTGGCAATATTGCCCTGGTCGATTTCACTTTTATTCGGGTACTGCCCGAATAACGCAGACAAATTATCCCTGAAAATTTTTTGTCTTAGCGGTTTTATAAAAATGCCGGCAAACAGATCCTGGTCGTGTTTATGAAAGTCATTCCTTCCAGAATTCAATAATACTATTGGCAGGGCAGGGTACGATCTTTTTGCTATTCTTGCAAACTGGAGTCCATCCATATGGGGCATACTCCGATCAATAAGTACCAGGTCAAAGTTCTGATTGTTTGCTAAGATGTCAATGGCGTGCGTTGCTGTGCTGGTACCGGTAGTATTCATTTTCCAGGCCTTTAATTGCTTAATGATAATATTGCGACTGGTAGCATTATCATCAACAACTAATACATTTTTCGCCCGGAGGATTTGTAGCGATGCCTGCTGCTCAGTCTGGCGAAATTTTTCCTTGCTGAGTACAAAGCGAACCGTAAAGGAGAATGTACTACCCGAACCAGGGGCCGACGTTACTTCAATTTTTCCGCCCATTTGTTTAGCATGTTTGTTGGATACAATCAAACCACGTTTTGTCTCTTTAGGCTTCTGAAATCCACGGGTGGGTAGTGCAAAAAATAAATCCTTCAGCTGTTCCTCCGTCATACCTGTACCTGTATCAGTTACTTCAAGTCGTATAACGGAGGCCTCATCCTCCCTGTTAAGTGATCGTGCGCATATAAGAACGTGGCCCTGTTGAGTAGCCTTCACGCCATTATCCACGAGGTTCAATAAAATTTCTCGCAAACGCCTGTTATCGCCACACAACTGACACGGAACGGTGTCATCAATATCAATTAACAATTCAATCCCTTTTTTTGTGGCTGGGGTCACAAACATATTTACCACCTCTTCCACGCTATCACGAAGGTCAAAATCGATCGTGTCTGTTTTATTGTCCCTGCATTCAATCTTGGCGTATTCAACAACATCGTTGAACAATATCTCGTCCATAGCAGATACCAGGGTTTCCCCGGAATTTTTTATTGTTTCGATGTATTCGGTTTGTTCACTGGTCATTATTGTATCTTTCATTAACAGGCTCATACTTAGGACAGCATTCATCGGCGTACGGATCTCATGACTAAGAGATTTTAGAAGCTGTTTTTTGTGCTCCCGGACCTGAATAACTTCCTGGGCTGCTTTTTCTTCTTTCGCAAGCGACCGGTCAAGTTGTTTTTGCAGTTCCTCAACTTGTAATTCCAGTGCTTCAACTGTTCCGGTCACGGCACTGAATCTTGCATGGTAAAACTGGTAGGTCGTTATCAGGACAATAATAGCCACACCGCCGAGAAACCACCAGCTGGAGTAATACAACAGCACCGACAAAACAAGAAAGCTTATAAAAAAAATTATGTAGAACTTTTTCATAATTGCAAACATTTTAACTGCCGGGCATTTTAATCTTCCACTTGCTCCAATATTACTTCCGCCTTTTCCAATTTATCCAGCACACTTATTTCCTTAAGAAAGGGGTTCCAATAGAATATCAGTCTTTCAATCGGCTTCCAAAGTATCACCCAACTGAAAACATCGAGCGAATTGCTTAGCCCGTTATGAATCGTGTTTTTTTCACCCGTTGGCAGGAGAGGCAACACGCCATGACTTATGGTAACCACAGCAAGACTTACCAGGAGCAGTTTGAAGGCACGTCTTTTGAAATTATCAAAATTAGTAAGGGCGATCGCTTTTGATCCTGCAAAATGACGACGAATGGCATACATGAGTGGTTCTGCAAATTCTTTATCCGCCTCGTCCATGTAGCTTATTTTAAAAAATAATTTGGTATCGCGCCGCGCAGCACGTACACTCGTCAAAATGTATTGTTCTAATTCAGTGTTCAGTTGTCTTTTATACAGTGGTGAATTGTCCTGTGGATTGTAGTATCCGGGCAGGATGTCACGATCAAGCGATAAAAGAATATTGATCTTTTTGGATAGAGAGTTCTTCATAGACGGATCAAAAAAGTACCTGTAAAAATACACCAGGGGCTATCGATATTAAACGCTCAAATAATTAAATATTGAAGAATATATGAGTTTTTTGCCGGTATAAGTAGAATTCATTAGAGACGTTATACGGATAATGGTATTTTATGATTATAATGATTTAAAACGCATACAGGTAAGACTATTCATGGCCTACTTTCGTTCAGGTTATAGAAAAATCTATTTTGTGGTGTTCATGTGGTATGTTCGATATATCACTGTCCCGGCCGCATGCTAAATTCATTTACCTATGGGAAACCGCGTCGAAGAAGCCTTGCTGGATAAAGCACTGGCGCAGGAGAAATATCTTATTGCGTCCAACATTCTTCATGATATAGGTAATGCTGTTATAGGTTTATCTTCTTATGTAACACGTATCAGGCGGTTGCTTGAGCAGGACAACTCAGAGAACCTGCAAAACCTTGCCGGCTTCTTAAAGTCGCAGAATGATTCTATTGCTACGGCGATTGGGCCAACAAAAGCTGATGCCATTGTAAAGCTTGTAAGCGGCATAGCGCAAACCCAAAAGGCCAACCAGTTGGATATAAGCAATGCCAACCTTGAGCTTCAAAAAATCATTAATCATATACAGGATATCCTGAATATCCAGCGCCAGTACATCAACAACCCCGATACTTCAGAAAAAAGGGAAATTGCGCTGAAAGGCCTTATCAATGACTGCATAGCCATGTTACTTGCTTCATTTAAGAAAAGAGGTATTCATATTTCTATTGATGTACCGGATACGCTTCCTTTATTTATCGGTGATCGCACAAAGCTGATGCAGGTAATACTGAATGTGCTAAAGAACAGCATTGAAGCAATAGATATATATGCGTCGGACAAATTTGTATCACTTAATGGATCAGCTAGCCGTAATTGGTTGACATTAGAAATAAGAGACAGTGGAAGGGGATTTGATGAGGAGACCAGTAAGAAACTTTTTACAAGGGGATTTACAACAAAAAAAACCGGTACAGGTCTAGGTCTTGATCATTGCAGGACCATACTGGAAGCTCACGATGCCTGTATTGATGTATCAAGCGAGGGACCGGGCCGGGGCGCTTTGACCAGGATAAAATTTACTGTTTAAATAAAAAAACGTTTTATGAAGGAATTTTTAAATACCACGGTACTGGTGATTGATGATGAAGAGTTGGTAAGGAATGATATTGAAGAAATACTGAGTCCCAAAAAGACCGACCTGGAGATAGACAGTGTGGGGCTGGCCGCAAGTATTTTATTCGATACCCCAGTGCTTACAAATGTCAAAAAAAAGCCGGGTAACATTCCGCATTTCAAGGTCCACAAGGCTTCAAACGGTATAGAAGGACTCGAAATGGTGAAAAAATCAATAACCAATGGAACTCCGTATGCTGTTATTTTTTTAGATATGCGAATGCCTGGCTGGGATGGGATCGAAACGGCAGAGCGTATCAGGAAAATTGATACAAAGGCGGAGATAATCTTTGTAACTGCATTCAGTGATAATTCTATTGATGATATCGTTGCAAGGGCAGGGCAGAATGTAGGTTTTCATTGTAAACCTTATGCCTCAGAAGAGATCACCCAACTGGCCACAAAAGCAGTTACCGATTATAACAAGCTCAGAAATCTTGAGTTATTAATTGAAACGATCTCGTCGATCACGATCAATGAACAACACCTGAATTCTTTGCTTCGAAATATTTTTGATCAGCTGGTTACTTATGTTGAGACCGATATGGCATTGATGGGTAAACTGCAGGACAACGCCGAATATGAGAAGCTGTTTTCTATCGGTTCAGTTGATGAGAAGATAAATGTTCAGGAATTAGTTAGCAGGGTAAGAAGCGCAGAAATTGCCGATGGTACAGTAGAGCAATTGAAGGATGTAGTGGTAGCAAGATTGAATAATTATTCAATTTTTGCCGTTTTAAAGGATCACGAGCGTCTTAAGACAGAAAAACTATACCTGTTAAAATTATTTGTTTTGAATGCAGCTAAAGCTATAAATAATGCAGAATTGCAGGAAAAGTTGTTGCAAAAGGAAAAGCTCTCAGCGGTGGGAAAAGCAGTAAGCATGATGATGCACGATCTTCGGTCACCAATTAAGAATATTAAAACCTTGACCGGCATGATGAGACAGGAGCAACCTGAAAGCGAATGGCTGGACATGATAGATGAATGTGGAGTGCAAGCCTCGGAAATACTCGAAGACTTCCTTGATTTTATTAAAGAAACCCCCGTTAAAAAAATACCTGTTGACCTGAACAAAGTAATTGACGAAGGTCTCAAACTTTCAGCGCCAAAAAATATCGAAGGACAGATCAGCATCAATAAGCATATACAAGCTAACGTATCAATTGCGGGTGACGAAAGCAAGCTCAAGCGATGCATCATGAATCTTGCTAACAATGCAATGGACGTGTTAATTGAACAAAATATAAAAAACCCTTGCATAGAGATAACTACTACACTAAACGAATTAACAAAAGAGGTCCAGATTGTGATCCGTGATAATGGACCGGGAGTTCCTCATGAGATCCTCAAAACCGTTTTCGAACCTTTTGTAACCAAAAAGAAAGCAAATGGAACGGGCCTTGGGCTCGCCATTGTAAAACAGTATATCGTTGCACATGGAGGTGACATTAAAGTTCAAAACAACAACGGTGCTGTTTTCACAATAAGCCTGCCCGTATAAGTAAGGGATTCTATGAAAAAAAAATTTTACTTTTCTTATTTATTG